>CAZMNB010000057.1:0-6961 GCA_964567545.1 uncultured Bifidobacterium sp.
TACGAAACCAAAGAAGGCGAAAAGCGCACCGTCTTTGAAGTAGAAGTTGACGAAGTTGGTCCATCACTACGTAACGCTTCCGCAAAAGTTACTAAGACTGCCCGTCCTAACGGTGGCCAAAGTAGCACCGGCGGCTTCTCCGCTGCCCCAGCATCTGATGATCCTTGGGCTTCATCTAATACTTCATCAAACGCAGGCGGTTGGTCTTCACCAGCAGCTGCAGATGAACAACCACCCTTTTAACCACAACAATCCATTCTCGAAATAACTTTCGAGGCACCCGAAAAGGAGCACCACAATGGGAGCACGGTCTAATAAGACCTTTAAGGTAAAGCCAAAGCTGTCAAAAGCAGCCGCAGCTAAGAAGTTCAAAAAGAAAGCGAACCCCCTTAAAGGCGTCGAGTACATCGATTACAAAGACATCGCACTACTTCGTCGATTCATCTCTGATCGCGGCAAGATTCGTTCCAGCCGCATCACAGGTGTAACCGTCCAACAGCAACGTCAAATTTCGGCTGCGATTAAAAACGCACGCGAAATGGGACTTCTGCCTTATTCCTCTTCAGCAAGATAAGGGGAGTTAATAATGAAACTCATCCTTACTCGCGAAGTTAACGGACTCGGACAACCTGGCGACGTTGTAACCGTTGCAGATGGTTATGCCCGGAATTTTCTACTACCAAACGGAAATGCAATTGCATGGTCCCAAGGTGGCGAAAAACAGATTCAAGGAATTCGCCGCGCGCGTACCGCTCGTGAAATCCGCGATCTCGATCATGCAAAGCAGATTAAATCTTCACTCGAAGCAACCGAGATCACCGTTAAGGTGAAAGTTGGTAGCGAAGGACGTCTATTCGGTTCTGTAACCGATAAAGATGTTGCCGCTTCGATTAAGGCTGCTGTCGGTGTAGATGTTGATCGTCATCGCATCAAGCTAGATAAGCACATCAAGTTAGTCGGTAAGTATGTTGCCAAAGTTTCATTACAAGGCAGCGTCGTCGCCAGCGTAACTGTTGATGTGGTTCCCGCTTAATAAACCAAATTAAAATAAAAGCCCACTGGAAACGGTGGGCTTTTTTGTTTCCATACTTAACTTAGTTTAAGTTCACAATGTGAGATTAAGACAAAAAGTTTTTACCCACAGGCCACCACGCTCTTGACCTGCGATTTACCGACAAAAACCATGCTTACCCACAACCCGTCCACAACTTCCCCACAGAAGTAGCGCCGCTTATCCACTAGAAAAAACCATTACTCCACAACTTAAACCCATCCCCAAATACGCTCATTACCAACTTGTCAGACCCTAGCGAGAAGATACGCACATGAGTATCGCCGAACTCCCAAGCTTCGGAAATCAATCCCGTGGCGCACGTGAAGGCGGTATTGAATTTGAACGAACACCACCGCAAGATTTAATTGCTGAACAAGGTGTTCTTGGTGGAATGTTATTAAGTAAAGATGCAATCGCTGATGTTGTTGAAATTATTCGGGATCGAGATTTCTATCGTCCAGCACACGAATTAATTTACGATGCGATTGTAGATCTATACGGCCGCGGCGAACCAGTTGATCCAGTAACAGTTTCAGCAGAATTGACAAAACGCGGCGACATTGCACGCGCAGGTGGCGCACCTTATTTACATACACTAATTTCATCAGTACCAACTGCAGCCAACGCCGGTTATTACGCGAAGATTGTTCGCGAACGCGCAATCCTGCGCCGCCTAGTTGAAGCTGGCACAAAAATTGTGCAACTCGGTTACTCAACTGAAGGTGAAGTTGATGATGCAGTCGATCAAGCACAAGCAGAGGTTTATTCTGTTACCGAACGCCGCGCTAATGAAGATTATGTACAACTGAGCACCTTAATTCCGGCCGCATTTGATGAAATCGAAAAGATTTCACAAGGCGTAACCGGCGAAGGAGTTAAGACTGGTTTCAAAGATTTAGATTCACTTACAAATGGTTTACATCCAGGAAATATGATTGTGCTTGCAGCGCGTCCTGCAGTTGGTAAATCAACACTTGGCTTAGACATTGCGCGCTATGCATCAATTCATAAAGGTGATACTTCAGTTATTTTCTCACTTGAAATGTCGCGGAGCGAGATAACAATGCGCATGCTCTCAGCGGAAGCGCGAGTTGCGTTAAATAACATCCGCGCCGGAACTTTAAACGATGAAGAATGGGCCCGATTAGCAAGAAGAATGGGCGAAATCGCCGAAGCGCCGCTCTTTATTGATGATTCGTCAAACCTCTCGCTTATGGAAATTCGTGCAAAAGCCCGCCGATTAAAACAGCGTCACAACCTAAAGTTGATAATCATCGATTACTTACAGTTGATGACTTCTGGAAAGCGGGTAGAAAATCGTCAACAAGAAGTTTCCGAATTCTCGCGTCAACTTAAGCTGTTAGCAAAGGAATTGAATGTTCCGATAGTTGCGATCTCCCAGCTCAACCGTTCCCCGGAACAACGCTCGGATAAGAAACCGTTGCTCTCCGATCTCCGTGAATCTGGTTCGATCGAGCAGGATGCCGACGTAGTTATTTTGTTGCACCGTGATGATTTATACGACAATCAAAACCGATCTGGCGAGGCCGACTTAATTGTGGCTAAACACCGTAACGGTCCTACTCGCACAATTACCGTTTCCGCCCAACTTCACTTTGCACGATTTGTAGATATGCCACCTTCATACAGTTCTAAAGAAACTTATCCAAAAGAAAACTAAATTATCTTTTCTAATTTCCCAGTTTTAACATCATAAACCGCACCGAGTACTTCAATGTTTTCGCTCAACAACGGAAAGGCTTTAATCCGCATCACATCAGTTTTTAACGCTGCTATTTGATCTGTAACGGTGCGAATCTCAATGCTCCGAGTGTCTACACCAGAGGCTGCCATAATCGAGGCATGAATCGAAGCTTCATCGCCACTTGCCATTCTGCAATCAGTATGCGGCATAACTAAAACCCGCTTAACTCCGAGTAAATGCGTTGCTAAAACTAAAGTACGCAATACGTCTTCAGTTGCGCGCGCACCCGCGTTACGTAATATCTTCGCATCCCCAGCTTTCAACCCAACCACTTTTAGCGGCTCAATCCGTGAATCCATGCATGTGACAATCGCTAATCCCTTAAGTGCAAAACCAGTTAAATCTTGGGATTTAAAACCGGCTTGAAAATCGTTATTTGCCGCGAATAAATCGTTAAATTCATTGCTCATGGCTTGCTCGCAATCGCATATCGGGCCTTATCTGCTAAGTAAATTCCTATGAAAACTGTAACGCAACCTATTAATTGAATCGCATTAAATCCTTCACTTAGCCACCACCAGGCAAAAACTCCAGCGAAGATAGGTTCAAGCATCCCAATTACAGATGTGGTGGAAGCGCTTAGCAGCAATAAGCCACCAATACAGAAAAGATAAGGCAAAATAGTTCCCACAACGATTATGAAGAGAATTAACCAATAACCGCTTATTTCTTGGCCACTGAATCTGCCGAGCAAATCCGATTTACTAGATAGATAAGCGAACGGGAAATTCCACCAAGGGAAGAGTAACGCCCATACAACAGATGCAACTCCTAATCCCCACAAAGTTAAAACCCCACTAGAACGCTTTTTGCCCAACTTCTCGCCCATTAAGAAATAGAAAGCCAGCGCAAATGCATCGGCAAACGCTGCGGCTACGCCCCACTTATCTAAAGTAAAGCCTTTCCAAACTTGGGCAATCAACAATAAGCCACCAAAGCAGAGTGCAAGTGAAATCCACATAGAACTACTAACTTCTCGCTTGGCGATAAATTTAAGGTAAATCAAAATCCAAATCGGAGCTGTGAATTCAATAATAAGAGCGGTACTTACATTCATCCTGCCGATCGCGAAGAAATAAAAGGATTGCACAATCGCAATTCCAATTACGCCAAATGCGATTAATTGCGGGATCTCCTTTTTCGTAACTCGGAGTTGATCTCGTTTGAATATTAAAAAGTAAGTAAGCAGAATTAAAAATGCTCCGGTTGCGCGAATCTGTGTCATATTCCAAGCGCTTAACCCATGGTTAATTGGGCTCATCGCAACCTTAGAGATAATGCCATTTGCCGCAAACATAACGGCAGCCGAAATCAAAAGTATTTCACCGCGATGAGATTTGAGCACTCGCGTACTTTACTGGGTTATTGATGGGCTAAAAGGCAGACTCCGGCAACTCCATAATCGCGCCATCTTCAGCTTCCACGATTGCTCGCTCGGCCGTGATTAATGGCAGGAAGTTATAAACGAAGTATTTAGAGGATGCAATCTTTCCATTATAGAAATCGACATCTTTTCCAGTAGCGCTAGGTAATTTTGCAGCAGCGATATCGGCTTCACGAAGAAGTAACCAAGCGATAATCACATCACCAATTGCCATAAGTAAGCGAGAAGTATTTAAACCGACTTTATAAATCTCATCTGATTTTTCTTGCGATGCCATTGCGTGGCCGATCAGAACAGTGATAATTCCGTTCGCATCTTCCAGCGCCTTAGCTAAAGCTTTTTTCTCTTCTGCGTTGTTACCGCCAGCGGATGCAAACTCCCCAATTTCTTTTGCGAGCAATCCAATTGCGCGGCCACCATCTTTAACAATTTTGCGGAAGAAGAAATCTAATCCTTGAATCGCAGTCGTACCTTCATACAAAGTATCGATCTTGGCATCGCGCACATATTGTTCTAACGGCCAATCTTGGGTAAACCCAGAGCCACCAAATGTTTGGAGTGATTCGGTACCAAGTAGGGTCCAAGATTTTTCAGAACCGTAGCCTTTTACAATCGGCAGCAATAAATCATTTAACGCGATTAAGTCATCAATTTTGTCGGCTGGCGCGCCATCCGCTTTAGCAATTGCAATCGCATCTTGAATTGAGGCGGTATAGAGAACTAACGCGCGCATACCTTCGGAATATGACTTTTGCGTCATTAATGATCTCCGTACATCAGGGTGATGAATGATGGAAACCCGTGGGCTCGCCTTATCGTTCATTACCTTCATATCGCCGCCTTGGATACGGGTTTTCGCATATGAAAGTGCTTGTTGGTAACCGGCGCTTAACGTTGCAATTGCTTTAGTTCCAACCATCATTCGCGCGAATTCAATTACTTTAAACATTTGTGCAATACCGTTATGAACATCGCCCAATAAGTAGCCAACCGCAGGCTCTTTTTCACCTAAATTCATTTCACAAGTTGCCGAAACGTTTAGCCCCATTTTGTGTTCAACTTTAGTCACGTAGACACCATTACGTTTTCCAAGTGCGCCAGTTTCGAAATCAAACATGAACTTTGGAATTAAAAATAGTGAAAGTCCTTTAGTTCCTGGACCAGCACCCTCTGGGCGGGCAAGTACGTAATGAATTATGTTTTCATTTAAATCACTATCACCAGATGTAATAAATCTTTTTGTGCCAGTGATATGCCATGTGCCATCAGGTTGTGGCATCGCTTTTGCACGACCAGCGCCGACATCTGAACCAGCTTCAGGTTCGGTTAACATCATGGTAGCGCCCCAATCTTTCTCAACCATGATTTTCGCGAGTTGCTTCTGCTTTTCATTGCCAAGCGCGTATGCAACATGTGCAAATGAAAACCCAGATGCGTAAATGTGTACCGATGGATTAGAACCAAGAACCATCTCAGCAATCGCCCATCTAAGTGAAGCTGGAATTAGCGTGCCACCGATTTCGACTGGCGCATCAATCAATCCCCAACCATTATCTACATAAGCGCGATATGACTTAATAAAACTTGGTGGCAACTTTGCATCACCAGTTGCTGGATTGAATTCAACACCCATCCGATCGCCATCTATAAATGAATCGGCCAAATCTTTTTCCGCAAGCCGCTTAATTTCTTCTAACATTCCCATCGCAGTTGCGCGGTCAATGTCTTTATAAATAGATGTACCTAATATTGAATCGCGATCGAGTAGATCGAAAAGGCAGAACTCAATATCGCGGAGGTTGGCTATGTAATGTCCCATTGGTTAAGAATGCTACTGGCGGGTAACATATGCAAGCCTGACAAGCGGTAATCTGAGCGGGCGACGGGAATCGAACCCGCGCTGTCAGCTTGGGAAGCTGACGTGATGCCATTTCACTACGCCCGCGAGTGGTTAGATACCAAAGCATAGGCAAGAGAGATAAGGTCGCCAACCATGTTACTAAGTGATCGAGATATCGCCGCTGAAATCAATGCTGGGCGGGTAAAGGTAGAGCCTTTCGAGCCGAAGATGATCCAGCCATCAAGCGTTGATGTCCGCCTCGACCGATTCTTTCGGGTCTTTGAAAACCACAAATACTCAGTGATAGACCCTTCGATCGAACAATCTGAATTAACACGTGAAGTTGCGGTAACTGCTGACGAACATTTTATTTTGCACCCAGGTGAGTTCGTGCTTGCCAGCACCTATGAAGTTATAACTTTGCCTGACGACATTGCTGGCCGCTTGGAAGGTAAGTCATCACTTGGTCGCCTTGGTTTATTGACCCACTCCACCGCAGGATTTATCGATCCAGGATTTTCCGGCCATATAACTTTAGAACTTTCTAATGTTGCGAACCTTCCAGTCAAACTATTTCCAGGGATGAAAATTGGCCAACTTTGTCTCATCAAACTCTCATCTCCTGCCGAGCATCCTTACGGCTCTGCGGTTTATGGTTCTCGATACCAAGGCCAGCGCGGACCAACCCCAAGCAAATCTTGGCTAAATTTTTACCAGAGCAAAATTAAGTAACATTGCTTTCACGTCCTAGGGTTTCACCCTTAGAGAGAGAAGTGAAATGAAAATATCGGTAATTGTAATTGCGGTCATTGCGCTACTTGTAATTTATGTAATCGCGCAATACAACAAACTTGTCCGACTTAACGTAACCGTCGATGAAGCATTTGCACAAATCGAAGTACAACTTAAGCGCCGTTC
>CAZMNB010000058.1:0-6863 GCA_964567545.1 uncultured Bifidobacterium sp.
GAAGATGGCGGTTCGCTAACAATTCTGGCTACTGCTTTGGTTGAAACTGGATCGAAAATGGATGAAGTTATTTTCGAAGAATTCAAAGGCACCGGAAATATGGAACTTAAGTTAGATCGTCGTTTTGCCGACAAGCGAATTTTCCCAGCCGTTGATGTTGATGCATCTGGTACTCGTAAAGAAGAAATTCTGATGGGAACTGAAGAACTCAATATCGTATGGAAGCTGCGCCGCGTATTGCACGCCCTTGATTCACAACAGGCTTTGGAATTGTTGCTTGAAAAGATGAAGGGCACCAAATCGAACGTAGAATTTTTGATGCAGATCCAAAAGACCACGGTTGGACCAACTTCCGAGGTCTAGTAAAGTAGCACCCTGCTTATCCGGACTGGTTCACATAAATCGCAAAGTGCGGTTTATGACCCAGCCACTACAAATGAAAGTTAGAGGCAAGCGATGAAACCCGAGATCCACCCACAGTATGCAGAGACCAGAGTAACTTGCGGTTGCGGCGAGACATTCACTACTCGCTCCACAGTTGCCAGCGGTTCCGTATTCGTTGAAGTTTGTTCAGTCTGCCACCCGTTCTATACCGGTAAGCAGAGAATTCTTGATACTGGTGGACGCGTTGCTAAATTTGAAGAACGTTTCAACAAGGGTCCAAAGCAAGATAAAAAGTAGCTTTCTTAAAAAGGCCGTTGCTACCCAATTGGGGGTAGCGCGGCCTTTTTATATTTAAGTCAGGTGATTTCGAATTTTGGATAAGGATTGAGAGGTAAAGATGAGCAAAGATAAAGAGTCAGTGCGTTTTGCATCTATGCCCGAAATCCTAAAAGAATATGAAACTTTAGAATCTGCAATGGCTGATCCTTCCATTCACTCAGATCAGGGTAAAGCGCGTCAATTAGGAAAACGTTATGCGCAACTTGGTCCAGTAATCGCTGGTTACCGTGCTTGGAAAAGTGCTGAAGATGATTTGGCTGCGGCAAAAGAGTTAGTAGATGTAGATCCAGATTTTGCGAAAGAAATTCCAGCGCTACAAGAAACCTGTGATGAGACTGCGTCAAAATTAGAAGAATTGTTATTGCCGCGTGATCCAAATGATGATCGCGATGTAATTATGGAAATTAAAGCAGGGGCTGGCGGCGATGAATCTGCACTTTTTGCTGGCGACTTGATGCGCATGTATATGCGCTATGCTGAAAAACAAGGTTGGAAAACTGAAATTATCGATGTAACTGAGAGCGATTTAGGTGGTTATAAAGATATTTCGGTGGCAATCAAATCCCGCGGAACAGCAGAGCCGGGCAAAACTCCTTATGCAAAATTAAAATTCGAAGGTGGCGTGCATCGAGTACAGCGCGTTCCAGAGACTGAATCCCAGGGTCGAATTCATACTTCTGCTGCTGGAGTTTTAGTACTTCCGGAAGCAGAAGAAATTGATGTGCAATTGAATTTAAATGACATTCGAGTAGATGTTTATCGCTCATCGGGTCCGGGCGGGCAGAGCGTTAACACCACCGACTCCGCAGTGCGGTTAACCCATGAACCAACTGGAATTGTGGTTTCTTGTCAGAACGAAAAAAGCCAATTGCAAAACAAGGAATCAGCGATGCGAATTTTAAGAGCTCGCATACTTGCTGCTGCTCAAGAGGAAGCGGATCGGATAGCTTCCGCAACTCGTAAATCACAAGTTCGAACAGTTGATCGTAGCGAACGGATTCGCACCTATAACTTTCCAGAAAATCGATTAAGTGATCACCGGGTAAATTACAAAGCAAATAATTTGGATGCCGTACTTAATGGTGAATTAGATTCAGTAATTCAGGCCCTACTTGATGCAGATAAGGCAGAGAAACTTTCTTCTGCTGAGGCATAAGAAGGATTTACGATGCTGGTTCGCGAGATACTTGAAAGAGCTAAATCTCAATTCAAAGAACGTGATATTTCAGAAGTTGACGCTGAAATTCTATTGGCCCATTTGCTTGATACCGATCGCATGCAATTACACGCTAAAGAAATTGACTTAGATAGCTCGCAAGAGTTGTTGTTAGAGGAATCCTTTAGCGAATTAATAAATGCGCGGATTAGTGGAACGCCAACTCAATATCTATTGGGTTATGCACCATTTAGATATTTACTATTTGATGTTGGCTCGGGAGTGTTAATTCCGCGGCCAGAAACTGAGTTGCTAGTGGATGCAGCGTTAATAGAAATTAAGAAAGTTAACGCAGAGTGCGGACGTTCAGTTAGCGTCGTTGATTTAGGTGCCGGAACTGGTGCAATTGCAGTATCTATTGCTTTTGAAGCTGAGCGGCATAAGTTGCCGGTGACCGTAGTCGCGGTTGAACGAGAAGCGGCCGCGTGCAAGTGGTTACGGCAAAATATTCAAAAACATGATGTTGAGGTCCGGGTAATCGAAAGTTCGGTAGAAACTGCGCTGATCGATGTTAAATGCGATTTAGTAATTGCAAACCCACCATATATACCGGCCCACATCGAATTACCGAAGAACGTGATTGATTTTGAACCTATTTCAGCTTTAATCGGTGGCGAAACCGGAATAGAGGTACCAAACCATTTCATAGTTGCGGCTCGCAGAATTCTTAAATCTGGTGGTTTATTGTTGATTGAGCATTTTGAAACTCAAGGTTCTTTAATAGCTCAATTATTAAGCAATGGTTTTAATGAAATTGAGTTACATTATGATTTAACTAATCGGCCACGTTGGACTAGTGCGCGCAGATTATAGGAAAATTAAACCATGGCCGAGACATTTGTAATTAAGCAGGGACCAAGAGCGAAACTTGGACCAGTGATTACGAGATCAATCGAATTAATGCGCGACGGCAAAGTTTTGGTCATGCCATTAGAAAACGGCTATGTATTTGTCTGTGATGCATTTAATCATGCAGCGGTGCAACGAATTCATATATTGCGAGGCGACGAGGGTGGCGTTGCTTGCCAAGTTCTTGTAGGTAGCGCTGCGGTCGCCGCTGGAATCACAGTTGATTTTGATGCCTTAGCTAAAAAATTTGCCGAAAAATTTTGGCCCGGTTTGCTAACTTTGAACCTTCCAGTGCAACGCGGTATCACTTGGAACTTAGGTGACGAGCGGAGTTTAGATTTAGTCTCAGTTAGAGTCCCGAGTAACAAATTTGCACTTGACCTTGCAAAAAACTACGGACCGTTAGCAATTGGCAGTGCAGCTCGAATTGGTATGCCGCCAACCCGCGAAACTCTCTTCGTGCCAGCGCTAGATTCAGATATCGGGGCCACGATTGAATTTGGTGAACTTCCGGTTGGTACTCCCACAACGGTGCTCACCATTGCAAATAACGAGGTAAAGGTTGATCGAATCGGAGCCATATCACTTAAAGAATTGAAGTCTGTCAACAAAAATATCGTGGTTACGCAATAGGCTTTCCGGTATGCCTAACCACGACTTTCTTAGCTCAGAATTTTTCGGACCAGACTTCAATCAATTACAGGCGCAGGATCCAGATATTGCCGCGATTATTCTCTCCGAACTTGAACGCCAACGCCAGAATCTGCAATTGATTGCCAGCGAGAATTTCACTTCCAGCGCAGTACTCGCCGCAATGGGTTCAACCCTTTCAAATAAATATGCGGAAGGTTATCCAGGAAAACGCTATTACGGCGGTTGTGAAGAGGTCGACAAAGCAGAAGTAATCGGAATTGAACGGGCAAAATCACTTTTTAGTGCGGAACATGCAAATTTGCAACCACATTCGGGTGCAAGTGCAAACGTTGCGGTTTATCAAGCATTTACTAAACCCGGCGACACAGTTCTTGCCATGTCATTGCCACACGGTGGTCACTTAACCCATGGTTCAAAAGTAAATTTTTCTGGAAAATGGTTCAACATCGTTTCCTACGGAGTTCGACAAGATAATGAGCTGATTGATTATGACGAGCTCCGGGATTTAGCGATTACAAATAAGCCAAAAATGATCTGCTCTGGTGCGACGGCATATCCATCACTTATTGATTTTGAAAAAGTTCGCGCAATCTGCGATGAAGTTGGCGCGATTATGTGGGTCGATGCAGCACATTTCATTGGTCTGGTTGCCGGTAAAGCCATTCCATCGCCAGTTCCATATGCAGATGTTGTTTCTTTTACAACCCATAAAGTTTTGCGTGGCCCTAGAGGCGGCATGATTCTTAGTAAGGCCGAACATGCCCCAGCAATCGATAAGGCAGTTTTCCCAGGCATGCAAGGCGGCCCAATTATGAGCGCAGTAGCTGGTAAAGCGGTTGCGCTAAAAGAATGTGCAACGCCCGAATATCAAAGTTATGCGCAGAACGTCATAAAGAATTGCCAGGCGCTCGCTAATTCTTTAGAAAATGAGGGGATGCGTGCAGTTTCTGGCGGAACGCAAACCCACTTAGCGCTCATTGACATTAGAAAAACTGGAATAAATGGAAAAGTTGCGGATGAACGCTGTGGCGCTGCCGGTATAACACTCAACAAAAATTCAATTCCATTTGACCCAGAGGCTCCTTCAGTAACTAGTGGAATTCGAGTTGGAACCGCTGCAACCACAACCCAGGGCATGGGTGTCACTGAGATGCCAGCAATTGCATCATTTATTGCACGCGCCATTAAAGACGGTGGCGATGAGAACGTAGCCAAACAGATTCGCTCCGAAGTTCATGATTTCACTGCAAAATTTCCGGTCTATAAAAGATAATCTGTAAAACCAGAAAATATGCGCGAATATTTGCTAACCCTATTAGTTGCAGCGACGCTATGTTACTTAGTCACACCAATAATTGAGCAGTTAGCGATTAGATGGCGAGTAGTTGCCGCAATTCGTGATCGTGATATTCATACTGCAATTACGCCAAGATGGGGCGGAGTTGCAATGTGGATTGCACTTGGTTTAACACTTCTCATGGTGCGCGATTTGCACTTGGTTGGTAAAGCTTACGGACGTGAACTGCAAGGGATTTTCTTAGCCGCAACTTTTGTAGTTTTACTTGGTGCACTTGATGACCGATACGAACTTGATGCTGTTACAAAATTAGCTGGCCAAGGATTGGCTGCTGGTATTTTATTGATACACGGAATCCAAATTTTATGGCTCCCGATAAATGGGATTTTGATTATTCCTTCGAACATTGGCCAACTTTTAACGGTTCTAAGTGTTATGGTCACTATTAATGCCGTTAACTTTATTGATGGCCTAGATGGGCTTGCGGTCGGTGTGGTAGCGATTGCATCTGGATGTTTTTTTGCTTTTTCATATTTATTAGCGGTAACTAATGGTTTTACCCGAGCTGGTGCGCCATCTCTAATTACCGTTATCTTAATTGGACTTTGTATTGGGTTCTTGCCACATAATTCCAATCCAGCTCGCATGTTTATGGGGGATTCGGGATCAATGTTGCTGGGGTTAATTCTGGCAGCTTCTGCAATAACTTTAACTGGGCAAATTGATGCTAACGCACTATCTGAAGAAAATATTGGCCCAACGCTACTTCCACTCTTTTTACCATTTGCGGTTCTAGCAATTCCACTTCTAGATTTAGTCTTAGCAATTTTACGTCGTACGACTTCTGGCAAATCACCTTTTGCGCCGGATAAGTTGCACTTACACCATAGGTTACTTGCATCGGGCAATTCTCAAAATAGAACCGCAATAGTGTTATATCTATGGACTGCTGCCATTGCGGTACCAGTCACAGTTGCCGCATTCGCACCAATTTGGATTGCATTACTAGTATCAATATTCTTTGCAGCTACTGCTTTTTATGCTAAAAAGCGAACTCTAAACCAGAATGAGAATTCAATAAATGTCTAATCTTTCAGTTGAAATGAAATTATGGCGTGGCGCGCTGATCCCATCTTTATTAGTAGGAATTTTGGGATTAATTCTTGCCACGGTAATACGAGGCCAATCTGGGCTAATCGGCGCGCTATTTGCACAAATCATTGTTCTAATATTTTTTGCGATTCACTTACTAGTTTCAAAATTTTCTAATAATTTAGAGCCAATGATGGTGATGGTTCTAGCAATGACTTCATATTTTGCAAAAGTATTGACCATGGGAGTTTTTTTATTGGTGCTGATGAAAAATACAAATCGAGAATTTCTAGACCGACAGAGTTTTGCCATAGTTGCAATTGCGATCACAATGGCATGGCTTGCTGGGGAGATTCGAGCTTTTCTTAAATTACGATTAACAATGCCGCTGCCTAAGCGTGACTGACATTGCCTTGCGCCCCGTTCTCCAATAGATTTGACCCATGGCAACCAAAGATGAAGGTGCATTTTGGTCAATAATCGGGTACCTACTTTCGGGGTTTCTAATTTGGGGTGGAATCGGCTGGCTCGCTGACCATTTTCTGGGCACTCACATACTCTTCCTGGTTGGAATGCTGATGGGTACCGTCGCCTCTCTCTTCTTGATTTGGCTCCGCTTCGTTAAAGAGTAGTTCTTGTTAACTCGGGCATTTGGCTCAATTCACCACCTAAGTGACCTATAACTCATGGAGCCCAGTTTGGTGATAGCACCTCTTTCCATCTAAGTTTGGGCGCGGATTAGGCCACTTCCCTTTGCCAAAGCCGCGGAATACTCGAAAACTCACCTTTTCCTGATTTTTAAGGAGCTCGATTTTGTCGCTGTTGCTATCAAAAGCAGACAATGGTTTCACGCCACCTAGCGCCGCCGACTTTGAATTCCAACCAATATTTGGTCATAGCATCTATTTCACCAAGCCAGTTTTTATGGTTTTTCTTTCAGTAATAGTAATTTCAGTTTTCTTTATAACTTCGGCGCGTAAGGCCGCAATTGTTCCATCTCGAATGCAATTTGCCGGGGAAGCCGTCTATGGC
>CAZMNB010000059.1:0-6620 GCA_964567545.1 uncultured Bifidobacterium sp.
GTCCGAAGACACAGGTTCCTAAGACCTGCGTGTCTGCCATTTCACCACTCCCGCGTAAACCAAGAACTTATGCAGTGGCTAGAGGAGAAGATTAGAGCGAAAAAGCGCGATCTCCCAATCCACGTTGAATTCTTAGAAGCGAAGTGAGCGCGCCAAACGGTAGCCTTGCCTAGGTGTCAACTCATCACCAACTTTCAGAAGCCATCCAGCGGGTAATTAACGACGCCCGCAGAGCTGGCGCGCTTGCTGGGGATTTGCCTGAGTCAGTACCACTGGAGCGGCCAAAGAATCGGGAGCATGGCGATTACGCAACCTCAATTGCGCTCGCCCTCGCTAAAAGCAGCGGAAAATCACCACGGGAAATCGCGGAATTAATTGCAACTGGATTGCGCTCGCTAGAAATAATTGATCGAGTTGAAATAGCTGGGCCAGGCTTTATAAATATAACTTTAGCTAAAGCTACGCAAGGCGCGATTGTTACTGCGATTTTAGAAAACAGAGCGAAGTTTGGTATTGGTAACGAGCTAGCTGGTGTAAAAATAAATTTGGAATTTATAAGTGCAAATCCAACTGGACCGCTACATCTTGGCCATACTCGTTGGGCTGCGGTTGGCGATGCGCTTGCTAGAGTCTTAGCAGCAGCAGGTGCTGAAGTATCTCGCGAGTTTTATATAAATGATCGCGGCGTACAGATGGATTTGTTTGGTGCATCGCTGCGCGCTTCTGCGCTAGGGATTGCCAAGCCTGAATCTGGTTATCAGGGTAGTTACATTGATGATTTGGCTGTGAAAATAGTTATGGCACAGCCTGAAATTTGTAAATTACCAGAACCTGAATCGTTAATCGCATTTCGCGAAGCTGGATATAAGTTACAACTGCAAGAACAAAAAGATGTTTTGGCAAAATTTGGAACCGTATTTCAAGTTTGGTTTTCGGAGCGTTCGCTACATGCTGGCGATGCGCTAACTAAAGCGATGGCGCGATTAAAGAAACAGGGCCACATCTATGATGATGAAGGCGCAACTTGGCTGCGCACTACAGAATTTGGTGATGATAAAGATCGTGTGCTTCGTAAATCTGATGGTGAACTTACATATTTTGCATCCGACACCGCGTATTACATTGATAAACGGAACCGTGGTTTCGATATCTGTATTTACATGTTAGGTGCTGACCATCATGGATATGTTGGACGCTTAAAGGCTACTTCTGCCTGCGCTGGCGATAATCCCGATTACAACATAGAAATATTGATTGGTCAGCTTGTAAAAATTATGGAAGGGGGCGAGGAGGTAAAACTCTCTAAACGTGCCGGAACCATAATTACATTGGAAGAGTTAGTTGAGAAAGTGGGGGTAGATGCTGCTCGATATACTTTGATTCGCTATCCAGTTGAAACTCCGATGGTTCTTGATGTTGATTTACTTAAGAAGCGCACCAACGAAAATCCGGTTTTCTATGTGCAATATGCCCATGCGCGCATCGCTGCAGTTTTGCGAAATGCAACTGATCTAGAAGTTAAATATGGTTTGGAATATTACAAACCAGAATTGCTAGAGCATGAACGAGAACGCGAATTGTTAGGTGGCTTAGCGGAATTCCCAAGAATTGTTGCAGGCGCCGCCCAACTACGCGAACCACATCGAATCGCTCGGTATTTAGAAGATTTAGCAGGGATGTATCACGGATTTTATACTGATTGCCGAGTATTACCTATGGGCGAAGAGAAACCGAGTCAATTACATTTTGCGCGCGCAACGCTTTCGGCTGCAACTATGCAAGTATTTTTCAACGGGCTCCAACTACTTGGTGTTAGCGCGCCGGATCGGATGTAGTGATGAGCGCTTGGTCCAATAATGCAAAATTTGTAAACGGAAAATTGGAAATTGCACGCTGTGCTGCCGCAGCGCTTGCAAAAGAATTTGGCACTCCACTATTTGTAATAGATGAAGCGGACTTTTATAGCCGTGGAAAAGCTTGGCAGAGCGCATTAAATAGTAGTTTCGGCGAAAACGCAGGCGATGTTTACTATGCAGCTAAAGCCTTCATCTCAGTTGAAGTTGCAAAATGGATTAATGAAATTGGTATTGGTTTAGATGTTTGCACTGGCGGCGAACTAGAGGTAGCGCTAGCTGCTGGTTTTCCACCTTCGAAAATTGAACTTCATGGAAATAATAAATCCGAAACAGAAATCGCAAAAGCTATTGATGTAGGCGTAGCAACGATCGTAGTTGATTCGCTGCAAGAGCTTGCCCGAGTTTCTAAATTGGCAAACGCTGCCGATAAAATCCAATCAATTCTATTGCGATTAACACCTGGAGTAGAGGCGCATACTCACGAAGCAATCTCTACTGCCCACGAAGATGTGAAATTTGGATTCTCAATTGCAAGCGGTGCGGCATGGAACGCCTTAGTTGCGGCGCGGGGTGCGCCTGCTCTGAAACTAAAAGGTTTTCATTGCCATATCGGATCCCAAATCTTTAAAAGTGAGGGATTTGAACTTGCTGCTGACCGACTAATTTCCTTATTAGCAAAATACCGCGATGAGTTCCATGAAGAATTACCAGAATTAGATCTTGGTGGTGGATATGGCATTGCTTATTTAGAAAACGAAGTCACGCTTGACCCAATCGAGACTATGAATCATTTAGCATCTGTGGTAAATAAATCCTGTGCATTAAATAAGTTAAAAGTTCCACGAATTTCGATTGAGCCAGGTCGCGCAATTGTTGGTCCATCAACTGTAACCATTTATGAAGTTGGTACTACTAAAGAAGTTCGCTTAGAAAATGGCGAAGCTCGTTGGTATATCTCGGTTGACGGTGGTATGAGCGACAATATTCGTCCTGCTTTATATGGTGCTGAGTACAGCGTTTATTTAGCTAATCGAAATTCCGATGCTTCGCTTAGAAATTCTCGTGTCGTTGGAAAACATTGCGAGACTGGCGATATCTTGATTCGTGAAGTTAAATTGGCTAGCGATATCGAACCTGGAGATTTATTAGCAATCCCAGCAACTGGTGCATATGGCCGAAGCATGGCGAGCAATTACAACCATATGGCGCGGCCAGCTGTGATTTCGGTAATCAACGGTACGGCGCGCACCATACTTCGTCGTGAAACTACAGCTGACCTTCTAGCCTTAGATATTGTTGAAAATGCGCGTACTATGACAAGCGCAATCGAAACTGAGAGGCGCGATAAGTAATGAAAACACTACAAATCGGCATGCTCGGATGCGGAAATGTCGGAGCTGAAGTTGCCCGATTATTAACCTCTGATTCTGGAGATTTTAGAGCTCGGGCAGGTGCTGAATTAGAGCTAGTTAAAATTGCCGTTAAAGATATGACAAAAGCTCGCCCTGGAATTGCTAAAAAATTATTTACTACTGATGCAGATTCCGTGGTTAATGATTCTGCTATTGAAATTATTATTGAAGTTATGGGCGGAATTGATCCTGCTCGCAAACTCTTACTAGCTGCAATGAAAAGTGGAAAATCCGTTATCACCGCGAACAAAGCGCTTCTAGCTAAACACGGTGCCGAACTTTACGATGCAGCTAGCGCAAACGGAGTAGATCTCTACTACGAAGCTTCAGTCGGTGGTGCAATTCCTATTTTGCGTCCACTACGTGAATCAATCGTGGGCGATCACGTAACTCGAATTATGGGAATTGTTAACGGAACCACAAATTACATTCTTACAAAAATGGATGAAGACGGCTCAGCATTTGCAACTGTATTAAAAGAAGCACAGGAACTCGGTTATGCCGAAGCTGATCCCACTGCTGATGTTGAAGGACATGATGCAGCTGCGAAAGCTGCAATTCTTGCTGGACTAGCATTTCATTCCCGAGTAAGCGTTGATGATGTTTTCTGTGAAGGCATATCTAGAATCACTGCAACTGATGTATTAGTTGCAAAAGCCATCGACCATATAATTAAATTATTAGCAATTGCGGAATTAACTTCGGATAATAAGATTTCGGTCCGGGTACATCCAACTTTAATTCCTAGATCGCATCCACTTGCATCAGTTCGTAATGCATTCAACGCAGTGTTCGTGGAAGCGCAATCCGCTGGTGAATTAATGTTCTATGGACGCGGCGCTGGAGGCGAACCAACGGCATCCGCAATTTTGGGTGACTTGATTGCAGTAGCTCGCCATAAATCTGATGGCTCGCTAGGGGCAGGCGAGAGCGCATATGCAGATTTAGAAATTGCCGCTATTAGTAGCGTAAAAACTCGCTATTTAATCCGATTAAATGTGGCAGATCGACCTGGCGTACTTGCTACCGTGGCGCAGATTTTCGCTTCGCATAATGTTTCCATTCAAACAGTTCGCCAATCAGGTCGCGGCGAAGATGCTGAATTAATCGTGATGACACATGGTGCAAGCGATGCTGCGCTATCTGCAACTGTAAAAGAATTAGCTGGGCATGAAGTGGTTAAGAGCGTAGAGAGCGTAATTAGAGTTGAAGGCGCAGCTTCATGAACGCCCATCAATGGCGTGGCGTGATCGCGGAATACCGTGATCGACTTCCAGTTTCTAGCGCAACTCCAATAGTTTCATTATGTGAAGGCGGCACTCCATTAGTACATGCCGAAACAATTTCAAAAATGTTAAATAACGATGTCTGGTTAAAGTACGAAGGCGCGAACCCAACTGGATCATTTAAAGATCGCGGTATGACCATGGCAATATCAAAAGCTGCCGAAGCAGGTTCAAAAGCAGTTATCTGCGCATCAACTGGGAATACCAGTGCTTCTGCTGCAGCTTATGCAACTAAGGCTGGTATGAAACCAGTTGTCTTAGTTCCGCAGGGAAAAATTGCGATGGGAAAGCTAGCGCAAGCAATTGCACACGGCGCTAAATTATTACAAGTAGATGGCAACTTTGATGATTGCTTAAACCTAGCTCGTGAACTTTCCGATAAATATCCAGTTGCGTTAGTGAACTCCGTAAACCCATTTCGAATTGAAGGTCAAAAAACTGCTTCCTTTGAAATTATTGATGCGCTTGGATTTGCGCCAGATCTGCACGTACTTCCAGTTGGTAATGCTGGAAATATCACGGCGTACTGGAAGGGTTATCAAGAATATTTCAACGATGGAATTTCTAAACAATTGCCCCAAATGTGGGGATTTCAAGCCGCCGGCGCTGCACCAATTGTGCTCAATAAATTAGTAGCTAACCCAGAGACGATTGCAACTGCAATTCGAATTGGAAATCCGGCATCATGGAAAGAAGCTGTTGCAGCGCGTGATGGTTCTGGTGGCTTAATCGATTCCGTTTCCGATGAAGAGATTTTGAGTGCATACCGATTGGTTGCAGGCAAAGAAGGCATTTTCGTAGAACCATCATCGGCTGCCGGTATCGCTGGCTTAATCAAAAAACAGAGCGAAGGAAAATTGCCAACTGGAAAGAAGATTGTAATCACAGTGACCGGTAATGGCTTAAAGGATGTGCAATGGGTGCTTGACGGTGCTGATGCGCCAATCGTAGTGCCGGTAAATGTTGAACGGGCTGCAGAAGAGATTGGGCTGGGGTAATTATGTCGCGCAGAGGATTTCGAGATCCATTAACTTATAAAGCAACTCCGGTACAAGTAAGCGTCCCAGCTTCTTCTGCAAACCTTGGTCCTGGATTTGATTCGCTTGGTTTAGCTTTAGATATTCGTGATCAATACGTTGCACAAATTCTAGATGAAGAAGTTTTCGATATAGATGTAACGGGCGAAGGCGCTGTAGACGTACCTCGCGATGGCAAGAATTTAGTAATTAAAGCGATGATGCGTGGATTTGAATTTATGGGTGGTAAGCCGCGTGGCATTGCGCTGCGCGCGTTAAATGAGATTCCACATGGTCGTGGACTTGGATCTTCAGCGGGCGCAATTGTTGGCGGTCTTTCATTAGCGCGCGGTTTAGTTTTATCGGGACAACAATTGATGAGCGATGATGATTTGATTGCGCTTGCAACAGATTTAGAAGGACATCCAGATAATGTTGCAGCTGCACTTCTAGGTGGTGCAACGGTGGCATGGATGGAAGATCGCGCATCGGTTCCAACTGGCTGCGCAGTTAAATTAGATGTAAACATTGCAATCAAAGCGTTAGTTTTGGTACCAAGTTCACATCTAGCAACTGCAAAAGCTAGAAAGTTATTACCTGAAATGGTTAGCCATAAAGACGCCACGATTAATGCATCCCGTGCAGCGCTATTAGTACATGCGTTAACGCTACGTCCGGATTTACTACTTCAAGCGACCGAAGATCACATTCACCAAAGTTTCCGCAGGGAGGCCATGCCTAAATCAGTTGATCTAGTAACAAAACTTCGCGCTGCCGGCGTTGCCGCAACTATTTCCGGAGCCGGACCTTCGCTATTAATCCTTCACACCGGTAATAAAGTTGAACGCGATGAGATTGTGCGGGTGGCTGGCTCTGGATTTACTCCGCATGATTTAGAAATATCAGCTACTGGAGCCGAGTTAGCGAGCGCTTAAACCGCGTCATTTTGGATTTTTAGGAATTACGGGCCCCCATGCTAGGGTTTACCCATCTAGTGACCGAGGGTAAGTAACCTCGTAATAGGCCACAGAATCTCAGAATTTTAAGAAA
>CAZMNB010000060.1:0-6521 GCA_964567545.1 uncultured Bifidobacterium sp.
TGAAAATACTCCGAACCCGAACCCGAAGGCTCCGATCACCAGAATTGGAATATATGGGTTCACAGTTCTTTATCCTAGGTGAGCCGCTAAATATGGCGAAATTAACGAGCCTTGGTGCCAATGTGAACTGCGACAACCCCACCGGTCATGTTCTTAAAATGCACATCTAACCAGCCCGCAGCCACCACTCGCAGCGCTAAATCTCGCTGATTTGGCCAGGCCCGAATAGATTCCGCCAGATAGATATATGCCCCTGGATTTGAAGTTGCTCGCTTAGCAATCCAAGGGAGTGCTCGCATTAAATATTCCATATAAATATAGCGAAACGGTGCAAACGTAGGCTCAGAGAATTCCACAATAAATAACCTTCCACCGGGTTTAGTAACACGGAGCGCTTCAACTAATGCTTTATCGAAATTATTAGTGTTCCTTAATCCAAATGAAATAGTAGTTACATCAAAAGTATTTTTTTCAAATGGCAACGCAAGCGCATCACCTAAAACAAAATTGATATATGGACGACGTTTTCTACCTGCAGCTAACATACCTTCCGAAAAATCTAGTGCAGTAACCGATGCTCCAGCTTTTGCAAGTGGTTCACTTGAAGAACCAGTTCCCGCCGCCAAATCAAGAATTTGCATTCCATTAGTCGGCGCAATTAATTTCTTAACTTTCTTCCGCCATGCACGAGTTCTACCCAAGCTAAGAATGTCGTTGGCGATGTCATAACGTCGAGCGACGCCATCAAACATCGCGGCTACCTCATCCGGGTTTTTATTGAGGTCCGCTCGCTTACCACTTTCGCTAGCCACCCACCTATCTTTGCGCGTAGTACGCTGACCCACAAATTCAATTGGCAGTTAGTCGGCAACTAGGGAGATTTTGTGAATCAAAGGTTCACCACTGAACTGCTTGGTGATCACCCTTCCCTGCTCGAAATCGGAATTGAAAATGAAAACGCAATTTCTTCTTGGGTGCGTGGTGGCGAAGGCTTGATCGGTTTTGGCGAATATAAAAAGTTTGTAGTTTCGGGTCCCAAGCGATTCGAAAAAGCGCGCGCCTGGTGGCGGAACGAATTACTGAATTTTGACATCCAAAACAATGTGCTGGGAAGTGGAACTGGACCAATACTTTTTACCTCATTTGCATTTTCTGAAAATGAGGAATCTGTTTTGATTATTCCAAAAGTTATAATTGGTGAAAAAAAGGGTAAATCTTGGATAAGTTGGATTGGAGATGGCCCACAACCCAAATTGTTTTTGCTCTCTAGCGATACTAAACCTTTGGAATTACGGTGGAGTGGAAGTAACGGAGTTGAATGGCAGGCTCGCGTTTCAAAAGCTATATCGGAAATTAAAAATAATTCGCTCGAGAAAGTCGTACTCGCAAGATTTATTGATTGCGCTGTAACACCAGAAATAAGTGCACAACGTATATTGCAGAACCTAGCTGCGGAATATCCTGCAACCTGGATTTTCTCAAATGCTGGTTTAGTTGGTGCAACTCCAGAATTGCTTGTCCGCTTAAGCAAATCACTCGTAACATCTCGAATTCTGGCTGGCACGATTCGCAAGACTGGAAATGATGAGAAAGATTTAGCGCTTGCTGGTTCGTTAGCTCGCTCATCAAAAGATTTAGAAGAACATGAATACGCTGTTAGATCTGTTGCAGATGTTTTAGCACCTATCTGTACTTCTACAAACGTCCCTGAAACTCCATTTGTCTTGCATTTGGCTAATGTTATGCACTTGGCAACTGATGTGACCGGTGTTCTTACCGATTCAGCAAGTCCAGCAGATATTTTTGAATTGGCTGACAAACTTCATCCATCTGCTGCAGTATGTGGCACACCTACTTTTGCGGCAAAGAAAACCATTCAAGATATTGAAGGTATATCTCGAGGTAGATATGCGGGCCCAATTGGCTGGATAGATGCACGCGGGGATGGCGAATTGGGCATTGCGCTTCGCTGCGGTCAAATAAGTGATGATGCAAAAAGTATTCGATTATTTGCGGGCTGTGGAATCGTGAATGGATCTAACCCGGAAAGTGAATATGCTGAAAGCCAAGCCAAATTACTGCCAATCCGAAGTGCGTTAGAGAACCACTAATTTACGGAAATTATTAATTACGCTTGCAATCGTCTCTGCATTCTTGTCACGATTAGGAACTTTAACAACTACAACTCGAATTCCAGTTTTATGGTTTGCGATTTCGTGACTTAAATCAGATGCGTTTTTTACAATCACATTTGAAATCCCATAGCTTGCTGCGACTTTAGCGATATCGATCCCGTGTGGAGTGCCAAAAATTTTTTCAAAGCCAGGTAGGCCCCGTTGTGGCAAAGTTGAGAAGATTCCGCCGCCATCATTATCAATTACGATAATTAGTAAATTGACATCGGCCGCATTTGTTAGTGCGGAAACATCGTGCAAGAAGCTTAAGTCACCAATAATCGCTACTGCCTCTTGATATCTAGTTGCAATTCCCATTGCCACCGAAATATTCCCGTCTATACCAGCCAACCCACGATTTGCAAAAGTTGTTACACCGTTTCTTGGAATTGCAAAACTCTCTAAGTCTCGAATTGGTCTCGAAGAAGAGATAAATAGCGCTGCATCTTCTCTAATCTCAGCAGCAATAAGTTTTGCAATTGAACTTTCACACCAATCTGGGAGCTCGCTTAAAGATTTAGCTGCCAACATTTCATATTTTTGCCAGAGCGCACGCCATTCCCGATTTTCCATTGAGTTTGTAGCAACTTTTGGGATATTAAAATGTTTTTCATCGGCAGATCTTGCAACATCAATCTGCTCCATCCGCGGATCAATTACAACTAAGCGTTTGGCGCCATTAATAAAACTATTTATCGATCTAGAAAGCGTAGTTCTTCCAAACACAAAAGTTACCTCAGGGGTTAGTTCCTTTCTTACGGTTTCATCTGAAAGCAGTATTGGAGCATGTGCAACTGAACCTCTAAACGAAAGTGGGTCTTCGGCGATTAGCGGTGCGTGAATTAATTTTGCGAAAGCTTCAATATCCGATATTTCAAAGCCAGCGCGATCATGCCCGACAATCACAACATTGCGATCGCCAATATTTTTTACTTCGCTTCGGGTTCTAGCCTTCTCCTGCGGTTCCAAAACATGAATCCCAACTAACCAATCTTTGGAATCGGTGGTTAATAATGGTTCATCGAACTGTAAATTGAAATGCACTGGTCCAGAACCACTTAACATATTCGTTGCGTCAAATGCAGAAGCAGTATCGACGCTAGCTCTAACAAAACTTTGGAAAATTCCGTTCTGATTTGTAGTTTGATTTGCTCCAGTATTTCTTAACCGTGCTGGACGATCAGCCGAGATAATCAAAAGTTTGACATCGCTATGGTGAGCCTCAAGTACTGCTGGATAGTAATTAGCCACTGCGGTACCGCTTGTGCAAATTACTGGGACATAACGATTGGTGGCTTTTGCAATTCCTAGCGCAAAAAAGCCTGCACTTCTTTCGTCAATACGAACGTGCAATTCAACTAATCCACGTTGATCCGCCTCATGAAGAGCGATAGAAAGTGGAGCATTTCGAGAGCCGGGTGATAAGACAAAGTCACTAATACCAAGCTCAATAAGTTGGCGAATTGTGTGGCGGGCTAAATTAGTAGCGTGATTCAAGGTTCCCACCTTTCGCTAGATATCCAAGCATCAGCGCCGCTCGCCCATGTTTTTCTAATCCGATCCTGCCACCAAGTTTTACGTTCTGGAAGTGCCGCAAATTTACTTAACGCAGCAAGGTTTGGAATGAGTGGCTCCATAGCGATTTGGCCATTATTAATTTGATGAAACCCAACATCGCCGACAAATAATGCTCCAGTTCCTAGCCCTGAGTCATAACTCAATTCTGGCAGCGCTGCCGCTAACTGAAGCTCGTGGGCAATACCGACTGCGGATTCAAGTGCACTTGAAATTACTACCGGTAGCCCATGATGGGCAGCTAGCGCAAGTGATCTACGGATACCACCTAAAGGTGCGGCTTTCAAAATCATAACGTCGATTGCGCCGCTTACATCGATAGAAAACGGATCATTAACTTTGCGAAATACTTCATCGCCAGCAATCTTAATTGGAATATTAATTTCATTTTTTAATTTACGTAGTTCGGCTAAAGATTGGCAAGGTTGCTCTACATACTCAAAAAATTCTTCGGTAATTTCAAAAATTGCTGATAGAGCTGATTTTGCATATTCAACTTCCCAACTTCCGTTTACATCCAATCGGATTTTAGCAGTTGGATTTATTGATCTTACTATTTCGACTCGAGCTAAATCTCTATCTAAATCATTTCCAACTTTTATTTTTACTGTCTGGCACCCTGGATACCAAGAAAGAATTTCAGCAATTCTAAGTTTGGAATCTATCTCTGGAAGTGTGGCATTAATTGAAATTGATTTTCTAATCGTAGTTATTGCTGGGGCAAAAGCTGCTTCAATTCCACTCATCAACCAAGGCAGTGACTCAACTTCGTCGTATTCTAAAAACGGTGAGAACTCACCCCAGCCAAATGGCCCTTTAAATAGCGCAATTTCACGGCTTTCAATGCCACGAAACTTCACTTTCATCGGCAGCGATAAGACGTGTAACGAGGCTAATACCTCGTCCAGGATTTTTGAGCTCATGAAAAGTTAAGGACGTTTTGGGAATTTATCAAAATCGGGTTCGCGTTTTTCTTTATAAGCATCGCGACCTTCTTGGCCTTCTTCTGTTAAATAGAAAAGCAAGGTGGCATCGCCCGCAAGTTGTTGTACGCCCGCAAGCCCATCATCTGCTGCGTTAAGGCCAGCTTTCAAAAGTCGAATTGCCATGGGTGAATGTCGCAACATTTCACGACACCAAGAAACCGTTTCCGCTTCTAACTCTTTAACTGGTACGACGGTATTTACCAATCCCATGTTGAGCGCTTCTTGCGCATCGTATTGGCGACACATAAACCAAATTTCGCGAGCTTTTTTCTGACCAACATGTCGCGCTAATAAACCTGCGCCATATCCGCCATCAAAGGATCCGACCATTGGACCAGTTTGGCCAAACTTTGCGTTCTCTGCAGCGATTGTTAAATCGCAAACAACATGAAGTACATGTCCGCCGCCAATCGCCCAACCTGCAACCATCGCTACGACTGGCTTCGGGGTTCGGCGAATTTGAACTTGCAAATCTAAAACATTTAACCGCCCGATACCCTTTTTTCCAAGCGCATCGCTACCAATATATCCGTCATCACCGCGAACATTTATATCGCCACCGGAACAGAAAGCTTCATCTCCAGCACCAGTAAAAATAATCACGCCGACTTTCTCATCATCGCGGGCAAATGAGAGAGCTTTTTCTAATTCAGTCAGTGTTTCCGGGCGGAATGCATTACGAACTTCTGGCCGGTTTATCGTTATTTTTGCGATACCTTCAGCAGTTTCATATCGAACATCAGTGAAGTTTTCCGACCCAGCGCCGAGCTCCCACTTAGGGATGGTTCGACTTCCTGGTTCTCGCTTAATCGGTTTGCTCACGAAACTGCCTCCACTTGCTTCTAATAATTCAAATATATCCGTGCCAGCGTTATATGGAATAGCCTAAGCGAATTATGGTGCCAACTGCTAAACGAGAATTAATTCATGCGCAAGATGAGTGGCCGATGGCACTACTTCGCACCGCTCTTGAAAGTGCATTAGCCGGCTCAGGACCAGCGCTGGGATTCGGCGAAATTTCAAGCACAAGCGTTCCATCAGATGTGGCTTTAGTTGTTACAACAAGTGGGTCAACTGGGAAAGCTAAAGAAATTAACTTATCCGCTGCAGCGTTAATTTCCTCAGCAAAAGCTGCAAATCAATATTTAAACGGAAAAATTGGCAACAGTTGGTCGCTCTTACTGCCATTAACCCATATTGCTGGAATAAATGTTTTGCTTAGAGCAATTCAACTTGAGAGTGAAGTTATAGATAATCGAAATGTAACTGAATATGCAGTGGCAGATTTCACTGCAATTGTGCCAACCCAACTACATCGCGCGCTTACAGTGGATAATAAATTGCTAAAACATTTACAACAGGCTCAAGCGGTATTAGTAGGAGGTGCGCCACTTTCAAAAGAAGATAACGAGAAAGCGAACGCTTTCGGAATAAACGTTGTAACAACTTACGGGATGTCAGAAACCTCAGGTGGCTGTGTATACAACGGCGTCCCACTTAAAGATGTTCTGGTAAAAGTTGAAAACAATATAATTTTTTTGCGTGGTCCCATGTTGGCCGATGTTGCGTTAGAAGATGGTTGGTTTAGAACTTCCGATTTCGGAGAATTTGAAAACGGAAAATTAACAGTATTTGGTCGATTGGATGATCAAATTATCTCTGGCGGCGAAAAGATTTCGTTGAGCGCAATTGAACGAGCTCTAAATGAAAACTTTAAAGGTGCATTTATAGCATTCGCTAAACCCGATCAGGAGTGGGGCGAGCGCCTCTGTATTGCCACGACTTT
>CAZMNB010000061.1:0-6512 GCA_964567545.1 uncultured Bifidobacterium sp.
GTCTACTGGTCACGCATCCAATTTCATTTTTCCAACTGATCACTCAAAGGTGATCTCTAAAATAATTGCAGATAGTGTGCGTCAATATAAAGAACGCGGCACATTTACAAAGTGTGGTGGAATCGAAGTAGCCCGCACACCCGACCGCATGCAAGCACTTACACGACGTATGACCTCGGCAAAATCTTGGGGCGTCTCTGATGCTAAGTTGCTAACGCCAGCTGAAGTGAAAGCGTTAGTTCCTTACATTGATGAAACGGTAATTCTTGGAGGTTTCTACTCACCATCAGTTGGAGTAGTGGATGGCCTTCGTGCGGGGACTCTAATGCGCGAAGATGCAATTGCAATGGGAGCAGCGCAAACATTTGCAAATATTGAAGTCTTTGGAATGGAAGTAGAAGATGGTCGAATAAAGCGAGTCCGTACCGATCACGGCGATATTGAAGCCGAGTACGTTGTTATTGCAACTGGTTGTTGGAGTCCAAAATTAGCTGCAATGGCAGGTGCCTACATTCCGCTTACGCCAGCAGTTCATCAGATGAAAGATATCGGGCCAGTTCCATTCTTTAATGATGCCAAGGGTGATATCGAATGGCCCATTGTTCGAGACATGGATGCCGGTATGTATGAACGGCAACATGGAACTTCTTTGGAAATTGGCTCCTATGCGCATCGACCAATTCTTTACTCACCTGAAGATATTCCCTCAAATGCTGCTGCAGCGCTTTCACCAACTGAATTTCCATTTACTCAGGCTGATTTTGATATGCAAGATAAACATTCACTTGAACTTATGCCAACAATAGTTAGCGATAAGAGCGTGCGTGAAAAGTATGCAATTAACGGAATTCTTTCGTTAACTCCTGATGGCATGTCAATTCTTGGTGAAACTCCAGAGGTAAAGGGACTTTGGTCGGTTGCCGCAGTCTGGGTAAGAGAGGCTCCTGGTACTGGTAAGGCTGTAGCAGAATGGATGGTTTTGGGCGAATCCGAAATAGATTTACATGCTTCTAATATTGCCCGCTTTAGTGAACATCAAAAACTAGATAGCCATGTAAAGGCGCGCTGTGCTGAAGGTTTTGTTAAAACTTATGGCATCGTCCATCCAAATGAACAGTGGTCGAGTAATCGCAATGTGCGACTTTCACCATTTTACGAACGTGAAAAAGAACTTGGTGCAGTTTTCTATGAAACTGCTGGTTGGGAGCGGCCATTTTGGTATGAATCAAATGCCAAGTTAGTTGAAAAATTTGGCGCTCGCGTTATGCCCCGAACCGCCGAATGGGAATCACGTTGGTGGTCGCCGATAATTAATGCCGAACATTTACAGATGCGCGAAACTGCTGGCATCGTGGACTTAAGCGCTTTCGCAATCTTCGATGTAACTGGATCTGGCGCACTTGCTTTGGTTCAAAAAGTTGCGCTCCGCCAAATGGATGTTGCAATTGGTCGCGTGGTTTACACGCCAGTCCTTGGATTTAATGGTGGATTCAGATCAGATTTAACAATTATGCGGTTAGCCGAAAACCACTTCCGAGTTGTTACCGGCGGGGCTCACGGCATGACAGATTTGAAATGGTTTAGAGACCAACTTCCCAAGGATGGATCCACAACTATCATCGACTTAACTACAAGTTATGTGACAGTTGGAGTTTGGGGTCCAAAAGCTCGAGACATTTTAAGTGCACTTACAAACGCAGATTTATCGAAGGATACTTTTAAGTTCAGCACCTGCAAAGAGATTGAAATCAAATCGCTTAAAGTTTTAGCTTCTCGAATTTCCTATGTTGGCGATCTTGGCTGGGAGCTTTATATCCCCGTTGCCGAAGGCGAAAAACTTTGGGATGCGCTTTGGGAATCCGGTGCAAAGCTCGGTGCGATTCCGGTGGGTATCGGTGTTTATGGAACTACTGGACGACTCGAAAAAAGTTACCGCGCCTATGGCCATGAACTTGAAACCGAATACAACGTTGTTGAAGCTGGGATGCAGACGCCGAATTTAAAAGAACAGGATTTCATTGGGAAAGCAGCACATATCGCGCACCGCGAATCAAAACCAGTTGCGACTCTAGTTTCACTCTTTGTGGATGATCATAAATCCAAGAGTGGTGAAAACCGTTACATGATGGGCAAAGAACCTATCCTAACTCTTACCGGTCAAACTATTACCGATGCACAAGGTCGGCATTCATATGTAACTAGCGCAGGATCCGCACCATCGCTTGGCAAACATATTCTTATGACTTATCTTCCAACCGAACTTGCCATGATCGGTGCGAAATTCTTAGTTGAATATTTAGGGGAGCGTTATCCAGTTAGCGTTGCTAGCGTTAGCTCAACACCGATATTTGATCCAACCAACGAAAGAATTCTTAATTAGGGTAGCTACTTGCTTGCTTAAATTGCCGGATTGGTAGACTTCTGCGTGGCTGAAAATAGTGAAAAAAATCGCAAACCTTTACTCAGCGTAATTCTGATCGGAATAATCGTAATTCTGGCAATTGTAAATTTCGCGTATCAACCAACGCCACGTGAAGAGTGGCAAGCACCCGAAGGTGCAACTACCTCTAAAAATACAATTTTGGAATATAACTGGCGGAAAACAGTTTTCCTTGGTGACTCTTATTGTGCAGGCGCAGGCGCATCATCCCAAACAAAACGTTGGACCACTATTGCTTCGAAAAGTTTGCATTGGGAAGAGTTCAATTTATGTCTTGGAGCTAATGAGTATTTCTTTCCAAAATCCGAGACTGGTGAAAAAGTATGTGGCGCTGCAACTTGCGTGGATTACGCCGCCCAAATTTCTGATGCCGTCGCTACCAAACCGAATGTTCTCATTATTTCCGGCGGACGAGACAGTCTAGGATTGGTGGCAACAAATGCAGATGAGTTTAAGGCGCAAGTTTGTACTCTTTTTAGTTCGATTCGAAAATCCTTACCGAGTGCGGAGATTATTGCGGTTGCACCCTTTTGGGATGCAACCGAAGTACCTAACGATTTGATCCTTATGAACAATTGGATCTATGGTTGCGCATCTCAAAACGGCGTCAAATACATTCCGAAATCATTTAACTGGTTAGCTGCTAAATCTGCAATTTCTGGGGATAAATTTCACCCAAACGATGTTGGACATCAAATCATCGCCGAGAAGTTAATTGCTTGGTGGAATAGTACCAATCATAAGAAAGTAGCTTGATTTAGCGTTTAGGTTTTGAACTTTTCTTTACTACCTTCTTCACGCTGTTCTTAGCTATTTTCTTCACGGGTTTACGATTAGCGGGTGACTTTTTGATGTTTGCACTTGGCCTAACAAATTTATTCTTGGAACGATTCTTCTCCCAATGTTCTAACCAATTTATTACCTCTTCTTTATCGGCAGCAGTGAAAGACGAGGTACTTGGCACGGTTTCTAGTGGATGATTTAGGATTGCTTTTGAGGTTCGTCGCACAATCCGTAACAGCGGTATTGCTGCTACGAGTAGAGCGATTATCAGCAGCGCGATTAATACTTTAATTAAGAGCGCATTTAAACCATTGTCAACTTGTTTCAATTCGGAATATTGATTTGCTAAATCTTGGGCATCTGCAATTTTTTCGCCAGCAATATCAATTGCATCCGCCGCATCTTGTTGTGATGCGGCCGCCTTTGCCTTATTTGCAGCAGTTGGATTCTTCGCGGCAGCTTGCGCATCTTTCGACGCTTTAACTGATGCAACCGCCGCCGCACTTGCCGCCGCAGCCGCTTTATCTGCCGCTTCTTTACCTTTCTGCGCTAGCGCAGCCGCAGCAGCCTGATCAGCAGCGGATTTATCAGCCGCCGCTTTGGCATCCGCTGCAGCCTTCTGCTCCAAAATTGCGGCCTGTGCCCGATCTTCGGCGGCTTTTTGTTCGGCGATTGCCTTCGCTTGGTTTGCCGCTGCAGCAATTGCAGCATCGTTAGCCGCTTTAGCCTGTGCGGCCGCTGCCAAAGAATCCGCAGCCGCTTTATCAGCAGCGGCTTTTGCGGCAGTTTGTTCTGCAACTTTTTTTACAGCCTCATCCGCAGCCGCTTTTGCTTCCGCAGCAGCAGCCGCCGCCGCCGAATCTGCTTTAGCTTTTGCTTCCGCAGCAGCAGCCGCCGCTTTAGCAGCGGTATCTGCATCAGCCTTATCCTTATTTGCTTGAGCACGGAGCGCTCTAGCGGTAGCGACTAATTCATCAACGGTTGCCGCCTTGAATAATTTTGCGCCAACAAATCCATTCATAATTAAAACTTTCTCTGGCACCTCTTTAACAATTGGCGCTTGCACTTCCTGTATCTCTTCAAATGGCGTACTAGCGCGAAGCAAGGTGCCACCGGCAGCAATTGCCGCAGCTTCGGCATCACTGGCTTTTGATGCACTTACATTCGCGGTCGCTGCTTTCGCACTTGCTTCTTGGGTTGCTGCGATTGCTGCGGTATTTGCTTTATCTGCTGCCGCTTTTGCAGCGGCATCTGCTGCCGCTTTTTGATCTGAGGCGGCTTTTGCATCAGCCGCCGCTTTATCTGCCGCTAACTTCGTATCTGCTGCTGCTTTTGCGGCTGCAGCGGCATCTGCTGCCGCTTTTTGATCGGCCGCAGCTTTTGCATCTGCTGCCGCTTTATCGGCATTTGCTTTATCGGTTGCTGCCTTCGCATCTGCTGCGGCTTTTGCTTCTGCCGCGACTTTTGCATCTGCTGCGGCTTTATCGGCGCTAGCTTTATCAGCTGCAATTTTTGCGGCATCAGCTGCTGCCTTTGCATCAGCTGCGGCTTTATTCGCTGCATCTGCTTGGGCTTTCGCTGCAGTTTCGGCAGCAAGTGATGCATCTGCAGCAGCTTTCGCTGCATCTGCTTTTGCATTCGCTAACGCTTTTGCAGCCGCATCCGCCGCCGCCGCGTTTGCACTTGCCGCCGCCTTTGCTGCTGCTGCATTTGCCTCCGCAATTTTTGCAGCCGCATCCGCCGCCGCCGCCGCCGCTTTATCTTGCGCTGCTTTTGCATCTGCCGCTACTTTGGCAGCGGCATCTGCTGCCGCTTTATCTTGCGCCGCTTTTGCATCTGCAGCCGCTTTTGCATCTGCAGCCGCTTTATCTTGCGCGGCTTTCAAAGCATCTGCAGCCGCTTTAGCCGCGGCGTCATCTGCAGTAGGTGACGCAACTGGTGCTGCTGAAAGTGATTCGCCTGGAACTGGTGGATAGTCGGCCGCTTGTGAATTAGTAAGCGAAACAAAAAGCGAGAATGTCAGCGCACTTAATAAAAAGTAAATGCATACTTTAAGTTGCGCCGTTCTCATCGGCTGCTCCTTTTGCAAATTCGATTGATTTTAATAGCCGATTTTTGCACAAGTGGTTGATCTACATAGGTTAATTTGCCAACTCCACCAGCAAAAATAGCGCTTACCTCATCGGATTGACCGGGCAGCAAGTCCACATCAGCAACCAATAACGGACGGCCGCGTTCAGTTGCAACGCCACCAGCAGAGCCATTTTTTGATTTCAATGCAGCTGATATCAAAGTGCTTGATGTTGGTCCATAGATAAATACTTTAAATCGATGTTGTCCAGTCACAAGATCGCGCGGAGAATTCTTATCAGCACGAGTTAACACATATGCGGATAGATTTTTTGCATCTGTGACAGTATTGGTAACGCTGATTTTAACCTCGGTTTTTGAACTTGATCCGCATTCAAGCTCAGACACCGTTATTTTTCGCTCCAAATAGTAATCCAATTTGCTGGCATCAATGTTTTCAATTACTGCGCGATATTCGTTATTTTGGGCAGTATCCATAAAACCACCGAGCCGGCTCTTCGCAAAGAGCGCTTCGGCATCGCTATTGGTGGAGTAAACCAGGATTCGGTTTTCCAATATGCCATCTCTAATTGCAATCGCCATTCCCAATTTTGAGAACTTTGCCGCCATTAGTTGCTTGAAAGTTTCGTTCATGATGTCGACTAAATATTGCTTACGCCCTATATTGTCGAACTCATACTTCTTATATGCCGTTTTGAGAGTTTTCTCAACCACGTTATCCGAATTGATTGCTTCGCCGTTTTTAAGGGTTACTGGTCCAGTAGCTCGTAAAATAAAACTAAGCGCTGTTGGATCAACTGCAATCACGCCATCTAACTTTTGGCCGGTCTGCAACCGCCATAACTCCATCCAAATTTCCGCGCCATATGGAAAATGCGGGGAGAGGTTTGAGTTCTGCCAAATTGCTGGATCACTTCGGTAGAGCGCACCGTATTCAGCCGGCATCTTTAATGGAATTTCTTCTAGGGATTTTAAGCCGGCATTAGAACCAGTTTCTTGCACCGAGAACTTGCCGTTTTCAATTTTCACAATTGCATAGGCGCCTAAGATTCCACCAGTACCACGGGCTTCCGCGCTATTTTGAAACGCTAAAAGAAAGGTCTGCGGTTTATCTTTTACGCCGAGAATCGCAGTAGCGCTAATTGAACTGGTTATCTCGTTTTGAATTTCTGCGAAATTGAAACCAAAGAGTCCGCCT
>CAZMNB010000062.1:0-6445 GCA_964567545.1 uncultured Bifidobacterium sp.
GAACCGTGAAAATCTAAGTGGTCTTGCGTTAAATTTGTAAATGCTACTGCTTTAAATCTTGAGCCAGTAACTCGATTTTGAGAGAGCGCGTGACTGCTTACCTCCATGGCCAAATTGCGGATATGCCGCTCTCGCATGACTGCAAATATGGATTGCAGTTCATCAGACTCAGGCGTAGTTCTTTTGCTCTCCAAAATTTCATTACCGATTTGCGTTGCGACTGTTCCGATTAAGCCTGATTCGATATTTGCGCTCTGCCATAGCTGGTGTAAAAGTGTAGTTGTGGTGGTTTTCCCGTTAGTCCCAGTAATTCCAATCGCGAAAATTGAACTTAATGGAAATCCATAAAACCACGCTGCAAGATTTCCAGCAATTGCCCTTGGATTATTTACAATTAAGACTGGTAATTCCTGATTGCTAATTAGCGCCGCCCCGGCAGAATCGGTCATTATGGCTACCGCGCCATTTGCCGCCGCTAAGTTTGCATAGTTTGCGCCATGGGTATTCGTGCCAGCAAAACCAAGAAATAAATCACCAGAATTTACAGATTGTGCCTGACTTGATATTCCAGTTACTTTAATGTCGTCAAAATTTGAGTCAAGGTTACAATATCGAGCAACTTCAGATAAATTCTTGCTCAACTTTTCCTCAACTCTGATGATCATGGTTTTTGTGAAGCTTTCAAATCTTTTTCGTTTAAAGGAAAAATTGTTTTTTGAGTTAGCGTGGGCGGAATTCTTTTATCTTGCAAAACAAAACTCATAACTTTTTTAAATACTGGTCCACCTAAGTAGCCACCCCAGTGAATTCCTTGTGGTGCTTGAATAGTTACGCTCACGACATATGCCGGTTTGTCGGCTGGTGCAAAACCAATGAATGATGCGGTGTAACCGCGATAGCAAGAGCAACTATCATCAATCCGCATTGCAGTCCCAGTTTTTCCGGCAACTCGGTAACCAGGTATTGCTGCTGATTCAGCGGTGCCAGATGCAGAAACCACACTCTCCATCATTAAGCGCATCTGCTTGGCTGTTTCAGCGCTAACAACCCTCACCGCAGAACGTTTTGCCGAAGGTGTGTAATTTCCCGATGCATCACTAGTGCCTGCGATAACCGTTGGTGAGACTCGCACACCATCGTTGGCTAGCGTGGCAAACACTGAAGTAGCTTGCATCGCAGTTAATGAGTACCCCTGACCGAAGGCAACAGTTGGTGCCGTTGTTCCAGACCAATCTTTAACTTTAGATAACAACCCACCTGATTCACCTGGAAGTTGAGTTCCGGTCTTTGAACCGATTCCAAATTTTGTTAGATACGAGTAAAGCGTCTCATTTGACATCAATTTACCAATTTGAATTGCGCCGGTATTGCTTGAAACTGCTAAAGCACCGGTTGCAGTTAATTGCTGTGTTGCATGCTTCTCATGATCGTGAAAAACATGGTTCGAAACTTTTAGCGAATATGGGATTGTAAATACCGAAAGCGGTGAAATCTTCTTCTCTTCTAGCGCTGCGGCGTATGTGATTACTTTTCCAGTAGAACCTGGTTCATAAACATCTTCTACAGCTGGATTTTTGAATTTACTTGGATCAGTTGTTTTTGTATTTACTGGGTCGTAAGTTGGATAAGTAGCCTGCGCTAAGACTTCTCCAGTTTTCGGATCCATCACAATAACGGTGCCAGATTTAGCATGTGAACTCTTTACTACTTCCGAAATTGCCTGCATTGCTACATATTGAATATCTTTATCAATAGTGAGCTTTATGCTGCTTCCTTTTTTCTCTTCAACAGTAATTTGTTGCGTTCCAGGAATTATTGCGCCACGACCACTTTCGTACAGATATTCACCATTAGTCCCAGTCAATAAAGTGTTTTGTGAATACTCAAGACCGGCAGCGCCTATGCCAGATTGGTTAATGAATCCAATTATCGAAGCGGCGAGCGATCCGGATGGATATTCACGAGTGTATAAACGTTCTGAAAAGAATCCTGCCAATTGTTGTGAAGCCCCATCCTTGCTGGCCTTTAGATTCTCATTGTAATTCTTAACGGTATCGGTCAAACGGTTCCATACAGTTGGCGTAACGCTCTGCGAAATAATGACGTACCTTTTAGTCCCAGTTAATTGCTGGGTTAACGCCGCTGCATTCATCCCAAGGATTGGCGCGGCCAATGCGGCAAGTTCTGCTGGGTTAGCAATAATGCTTTGGTCCACGATTACCCGGTATGAAATAACGCTGCGGGCTAGTTCGCTTCCCTTCATATCAGTAATAGTTCCTCTAGGTGCTGGCAAAATCTTTTTCTTAGTTAACTCATTGGTGACTTTGGCAGCAATTCCCTGGGCTCTCACAGCTTGGACATCCACCAACCGAACTGAAAAAGCCAATAAGGCGACTAATGATCCCGCGATCAGAAAACGAATTCTGCGTTCAACCAAATTATTTCGGCTCATGGTTTAAGTGCAAGTTCTGCTGGTTGGTTTGGTCCTACTAGATTTAAAAATTGTGGTGATTGTGCTGGTCGCATTCTTAGCGCAATTGCTGCCCTTGCTAACTCTTCCGGACTAGCAAGTAGTTCAACCTCATTCAGAATTGCTTCCCGATTTTCATTGATTGCAAGTGATTCAATCTTAAGTTCTTGAATCTTAATTGCGTCTTGGGTCAGCAATGTGTTTATAGTTAATAGAGCAGCAAATCCAACTCCAAAGATTCCTAAAATGAAGGTAATAAAAGCTTTGCTCGTACCAGGAGCGCTATCAATACTTAAATCAGGAACAATTCTTAAAAGAGCTTTTGAAGATTGTTCTGTTAATTTTCTAGGTGAGAGATCTACTCTCGGAGATAAGTTTCGAAGCGCCATCATGCGGCAATCCGTTCAATCGCACGCAATTTAGCCGATTGCGCTCTTGAGTTATCTTCTATCTCAAGTTCGGTAGCACTCTCGCTACCACGAAATACTAAATTGAATTTAGGTGCAAATTCCGCTAGCTCAACTGGCAGTCCACGAGGTGATTTTGATTCACTAACATCCGCAAAGAAACGTTTAACTATTCGATCTTCGAGTGATTGAAAGGATATAACAACCATCCGGCCACCTACAGCCAGTCTTTCTAATCCAGCAGGTATTGCAGCTTCCAAAACTTTTAGCTCATTATTAACTTCAATTCGGAGCGCTTGAAAAGTTCGCTTGGCTGGATTGCCGCCAGTACGCCTAGTTGCTGCAGGAATACTTGTTTTCACAAGTTCTGCTAAATCCTTTGTATTGTTAAGTCTCCCGCTGTTACGCGCTTTAATAATATTTTCTGCAATTCGATCAGCAAATTTTTCTTCGCCATAATTACGTAAAACTCTTATTAGTTCGCGCTTTGAATAAGTATTTATTATTACCGATGCGGAGAGTGGTTCAGTTTGATCCATCCGCATATCAAGTGGGGCAGCTTGCGAATATGAGAACCCACGTTCTGCTTCATCGAGTTGCAGCGAGGAAACCCCTAGATCAAAAAGGATTCCATCAACTTTGGTGAAACCTAAATTATCTAGAACTTCTGGGATTTCGTCATAGATTGCATGAATAATTGTTACTCTCTCGGCAAAGTTCTGGAGGTTTGCTTTGGCAATTTTCATTGCACTTTGATCACGATCTAAGCCAACAATTCTTACTTGTGGGAATTTTTCGAGTATCGCTTTTGAATGTCCGCCAAGTCCCAGAGTCGCATCAACAACAATTGGGTTTGAATTTCGCTCTATTGCAGGAGTTAGTAAAGTGATACAGCGATCAAGCATTACTGACTTATGTATCTGCATTTACTTCCCCTCCCCTAAGTACTTCTTCAATAAAACTTTTATATTTCCGATTTGCTATCTACTCTGGTCACTGCCGGCCGACGGATCTGGGGGTAAACGGCACCGGGGAAGTGGCGCCGTTTTTCGAAAGGTCGGCAGTGGCCAAAATAGATAGTTGGTTAAGACTCAAAAGAGTCCCGGAAATACCTCCTCTGAAACTTCTGCGAAATTCTTTTCACGATCTGCCAGATACGTTTTCCAAGAGGTTGCGTCCCAAATTTCAACGCGAGTATTTGCGCCAATTACTACACAATCTTTTGCAAGCCCTGCGTAGTCGCGTAATCCAGACGGAATGGTTACGCGACCTTGTTTGTCTGGAATTTCATCGTGCGCACCGGCAAACATGACGCGCATGTAGTCGCGTGAAGTTTTTGCAGTTAATGGTGTCTGTCGTAATTGTTCTGTGATGGTGTGAAATTCAGTTGCTGGAAAAACGTAGAGACAACGTTCCTGACCTTTTGTAATTACCAAGCCACTTGCTAATTCATCGCGAAATTTGGCGGGCAAAATTAGACGGCCCTTTTCATCTAAGCGAGGTTCATGAGTGCCAAGAAACACAAAAACCTCCCCGTTAACCCTGCGAGACCCCCGTCTCGCTCAATTCACCACTTTACTCCATTTCCCCCCATTTTCAACCACCCATCCCCATTTATTCCCATTGGCTACCCCACTGCTCCCCACCATTAGCTATTGAATTTGGGCATAAAAAAACCCGCCGTTACGGCGGGCGAAACGGAAATTAGCTAATCATTCGTAATTTCGACGATCCCATCGCTCTTCTAAGCGAGCGCTCCAGCCATTCTTATCTCGCTTGCGCTTCTGATCCGGAGCACCGAATTGTGGCTTGGAAAAGTTAGAAATTGCTAGAACTACTCCAGAAAGCGCCAGGATAAATCCGAGGATTCCTAGAGGTATGGTCTGTGAAATTAGCCCACCTAGCAAGGTAATTAACCCAAATCCAACCAATGCGAGACCAACTAAAACTCGACTCTTCTGAGGTGTTCTGGTGCGACCAGTCAGCGTTGAAACTAAGCGTGGATCATCAACTGAGAGCGCTTCTTCCATCTCGGCAAGAAGCTTCTTTTCGTGGTCAGAAAGTGGCATAGCCACACAATAGTCCAGTAGAGCGAACTCTTAAAGTCGAATTAATCGCTATCTTGCTCAGAAGTTGATGTGGATTCATTTTCAACCAACCGTGCCGGCTTAATTGAGCCACTTCCAAACCGAGCTATCGCTCGATCCACCGCAGCTTCAGCCTGCGCCCAACCGATTTCGCGTTCGCCAAGTGCCGGCTGGTGGGCCGCTCCTTCATTTTCCACCAAATTTTCAAGTCCAACGCCGACTAAACGTAACCTAGCACCGGCAATATCTAACGCTTCATAAAGTTGTTTTACCACCGCAAAAGTTTCTTGCGTCCCATTTATAGCTAATGGAAAAGTTTTTGATCTTGATATGGTTTTAAAGTCAGCGAACCGAACTTTTATCGAAACAGTTTTTGCTCGTAGGTTACGAGATCGCATCCTGGATGTGGCTTTCTCGCAAAGCCTTAAATATTCGCGGAGAATTTCTTCCTCGTTTTCTAAATCGTATGCAAATGTTTCAGCAGCGCTGATACTTTTCTCTGGTTCATCAATTACTACATCTCGATAATCTCTACCCCAAGCCAATTCGTAAAGCGAAGATCCGGTGGCTTCACCAAGCGCTCTAATCAAAGTTTGTCTTGGAGTATTGGCAATATCTGCAATGTTCCTTAAACCTAATCTAAGTAATTCTTCGTTTGTTTTTGGACCAACTCCCCAAATTTCAGATACTGGTAGCGGATGTAGAAAAGAGAGCACACGATCATGCGTAATTTCCAACATTCCATTTGGTTTACATCGGCTTGAAGCTAACTTCGCGATGAACTTTGAGGTTGCAATACCTACTGAGCAAGTTATCCCCTCGGTCTTTTCAATATCACTTCGAATTGCAACTGCAATTTCACGCCCGCTTCCAAAAAGTCTTTCAGATCCGCTGACATCTAAGAATGCTTCGTCTAGCGATATTGGTTCAACTAATGGCGTGTACTTGTTAAAGATTTCCATAATCCGTGCGGAGATTTCGCTATACCTTTTATGATCAGGCGCAATAAAAATTGCGTGTGGCGCCATTCGTTGCGCTCGACCTACGGGCATGGCCGCGCGAATTCCAAATTTCCGAGCCGCATAATTTGCAGATAGCACCACGCTCCTAGCGCCGGCGCCAACAACTAACGGTTTACCTTTATATTGCGGGTTATCTAACTCAGCTACCGATGCATAAAAGGCATCCATATCAACATGAAGGATGGTGGGGAGCGCTTGGTTACTCTGCATCTCACCGCTCACAAACTGTGAGGTTACGCCATTTTTCGAATTCCGCTGATAGTTCCCACGCCCCAGTTGCGCGAAGTGAAATCCCGCGAGCTCCAGTTCGGCGGATAACTCCTCGGATTAGAAATAGCGAGGATCCGTATAAAAGTTGGGCGTATGAACTCTGCATATCTTCAAAGAAAGTTATATCGCTACATACATAACCATCATTCAAAGTTAAGAATATAACGCGGCGACCAGAACGGACTGGCG
>CAZMNB010000063.1:0-6425 GCA_964567545.1 uncultured Bifidobacterium sp.
GTTGCAAGCAGATGGTGGAACTCGAACTGCTGCAATTACTGGCGCATACGTTGCGTTAGCTGATGCAATTTCTTGGGCTAAAGGAAAAGGTTATGTTCCGCTAAATTCACAACCACTAAAAGGCTCAGTTGCGGCGGTAAGTGTTGGCGTAATCAACGGGGTTCCGATGTTGGATCTTTGTTATGACGAGGATGTAACTGCCGAAACCGATATGAATGTGGTATGTATGGGCGATGGCACATTTATTGAAGTTCAAGGAACTGCTGAAGGAGCTCCGTTTGACAGAGCACAACTAGATAAATTATTAGACCTTGCAGTTGCTGGCTGTAGCAAGCTAACTCAAATGCAGATGGATGCGCTGAAGTAATTGAAATTAGTTATTGCATCGCGCAATAAAGGCAAGATTGAAGAGCTTGCTCGAATTCTTGCAACTGTTGCGCCAACCGTTGAATTAGTTGGTATCGATCAATTTCCAGAGTTATCAGATGTTGAAGAAACCGGCGATACATTTGAAGCGAACGCGTTATTGAAGGCGCGCACGATATGTCGTGAAACTGGACTTCCAGCAATAGCCGATGACAGCGGGCTCTGTGTTGATGCATTAAATGGTGCGCCAGGGATTTATTCAGCGCGCTGGTCCGGTGTGCATGGTGATGATCAGGCTAACTTGGATAAAGTTTTATCGCAGCTCTCCGAAGTTTCTATGAAAGATCGCGGCGCAGCTTTCAAATGTGTAGTTGCGCTAGTTTTGCCGACTGGCCAAGAAGCTACTCGGGAAGGTGAAATTCGAGGTGAAATCCGTAGCTCCCCAGAAGGTAGTGGTGGATTTGGCTACGACCCAATATTTCAACCAACCGGATTTCTGGTAACGATGGCGCAATTATCGGCAGATGAAAAGGATAAAATCAGCCATCGTGGGAAATCGCTTCGCGCAATCGCCCCCGAAGTAGCCCGGTTATTGGCTTGATTTCGGTGGCAGAAGTAATGCCCTGCGGTATCCTTTAGCCATAAATCAACGTCTACCTGCGTTGATTACTCGAAACTAATTCAGGGAGTAAATAGTGGCCGCAAAGAAGAAGGCAGCAAAGAAAGCACCAGCTAAAAAAGCTGCAAAGCGTCCGACGAAAAAATCGTCTGCAAAAAAATCTTCAGCTAAAAAAGCTGTAAAGCGTCCAGCTAAGAAAGCTGCTAAGAAAGCAATTAAAAAGTCAGCGAAGAAGTCAGCGAAGAAGTCAGCGAAGCGCGGATCAGATGCTGCGAAAATTGTAATTCCACCAGTTCCAACTCGTTCATCGACACCAACTGTTGTATCTACAACACCAATGCCATCGAAAACTTCGGTTGCTAATGCGGCACCAGCAGCCCCAGCTAAAAAGAGTTCAAGTCGAGTAACGCTTTTGGTACTTCTTGGAATTTTAATTCTTGGTTTAATTGTTTCTAACCGAAATAAATCATCAGATGATGCAGCTCCAGCTCCAACAGAATCTGCAACAATTTCTGAATCACCAACTCCAGAAGCCACCCCAACTCAAGAAGCGCTTGCAGCACACGAAGCCCCACTTAGCTTTGTAGCAATCAATAATGCTTCAGGCGGCGTAACGCTGCGCTGGAAAACCCCAGCAGCTGCTGAAGGAATAACTGGATATAACATTTCAGTTTCTTACAATGCTAAAGATTTCACGCTAGTTTCAACAGTTCCAGCAAATCAATTAAACCTTGATATTGCTAAAACTGGCGATGAAGGCGGAACTCAATTCTTAATCCAAACCGTTTACTCAGACGGTCAAACCGTTGACGGAAAGAAGTTCTCGTTAGCAGGAAAATACGCTTAACCAGTAATTTAAAAAGCCCTCCTAATTTATAGGGGGGCTTTTTTATTTACTTTAATTTCTCCAAAATTGCGGAGACATATGCGTTAGCTCCCGATGGATTTAGATGCACACCATCTAAGGCTAAGAATTCTGGATGATTTTGGGAAATCAATTCCCAATCGATCAACGTTGCATTTGGATACCTAGTTATAACGTTTCGAATAATCTCATTATTGATTAAGCGCCAAGATCTAGGCACCGCAGTGTTGATAACAATTATTTGTGGCTGGTTTTTTACAATTTCCATCAACTGCACAAAAGTAGCCTCGGTTATTTTATTATTATTACCAACATCAAAAACAACAATTGAATTTGCGGCATGGCTTTGATCATTTTTCGCAACTTGAATTAACTCCGGAAGTTGTCGACCAACGCGCGCGTTTATCAATTCAATGTGACGATACTTTTCGAGCGCACTTCTAATACCCAAAATTACTGAATCACCAGTAACCCATAAGCCAGGTTCTGCGCTTGGCGCAATAGGGGCTTGGCTAATTTCGGAGAGTTCTTGAACGCGCTTTGCTTCTTGCAGAGCTCGAGTATCTGCAACGGAAAGTGCATTTATCGAGATTGCAGTTGTAGCCGCAATAATCGAGATTGCAGTTAGGAGAACGGTAAGCCGTTGGCGTAAGCGCACATTTGGAGTTCGGTATTTCATGCCGCGGAACCAAAGTTCAACGTTTCCGCGACGAACTGGAATTTCAACCCAGCGAAGTGAAATATCGGCAAGCGCAAATACAATCAAGATTCTTAGCGTGTATAACGCCCATGGTTTTCCAGCAAGATCGATCGAAGGACGAGTTACTTGGAAAATCACCCAATGCCAAAGGTAAATTCCATAGGAACGTTCACCTATCCATAAGAATGGTTTGTAACTTAAAATTGTGGCAAATCTTGAAGCTGGATGTACTACTGACATCAATGTCGCACAACCGAATAATCCAGCAAGCGGGAAAGCCAATTTGTATAGAGTTGGATCAGTTTCGTTGATGAAAAGAAATGTTGAGAGCAAACCTAAAAAACCAATAACACCAACGCCATCTACAAAATCTTGGGCACGTTTAGTAATGACTTTACTTAAATTCTGCGGAATCCAACTTACTGCCAGCGCTGAGCCTAAGAAGAGGCCAAGGCTATGGGTATCGGTACCAAAATAAACATGACTGACGCTTCCTTGAGATTGACTATCTATCTTTAAAGAATAGAGAAATAGCGCAATGCCAGAAGCGCCAGCAGCTATCAGCGAAACTAAAGGAATATTTTTCTTACCAAAATATTTCAATATGAATAAAAGAACTAGCGGCCAAATTAAATAAAATTGCGCTTCTACGCCAAGTGACCAAGTATGTTGTAATAGCGGGGGCCGCCCAATGTTTTCAAAATAGTCTTGCTGGCGCGCAACTAGCGACCAATTCATTAATCCCGTAAAAACATAAGGAATATCCTTTAAAAATCTACGCACAGTTTCTGGTGCCCAAACTCCGATAAACATTGCGGTTACGGTCACCATAAATACCAACGCTGGTACTAAACGACGTAATCTGTTGAAATAGAAAGCGCGCAGATCTAGTGCGCTGGATCGATCAATTGAATCTAAAATTAATCTTGTTATTACGTAACCAGAAATCACAAAAAATAAATCAACTCCAAGAAAACCACCTGGTATCCAAGAAATACCTAAGTGATAAAGTAAAACTCCAATTACAGCAACTGCGCGCAAACCATCAATTGGCGCGATGTATAAGGCTTCTTTACGCGTCTTAACTTCAGAATTATTATTGGTCATTAGAGCTTTCTGAATTTTGGAGAGTTAGTTAGCGTTTTTTCTTGATGACTTTCTTGCGAGTTTTACTAGCTGCTACTCGCTTCGTCACTTTCTTTATGTTTGGCTTGCTAGATTGCAAGCCATCGTTTTTAACTGTTGCGATCCGGCTCTGCACGCGGGAATCGCCTTGCGGAGTTCCGTCTGGGTTAATCGCGGCTTGCACGGTTTTTTGCAGTTCAGCTAATCGATTAAAAGCGCTCTCTAACCGGTTGCGCGATTGCGCGATTGCACTTTCGGCCGCATCTAGTGATTGCGTTTGGATTCGATACAACCGTTCCGCTTCCGAGATTACGCCACTTAACCATTGGCGATATTCGGCAACTTCAGTGGTTGCATCTAAAATCAGTCGCTCAGCATCTCGTTTTGCAGATGTAGTAATCGCAGAGCCCTCACGTTTTTTAGAAGTTATGAGTTCTTCGGCTTCGGACTCAGCGTTTGATATTAAATCTGCAGCATCGGACTCAGCGGCTTCTATATATTTACGACCCCGGGATTCGGCTTGTGAAAGCGTTGACTTAGCTTTTGCATCCGCTGTTTCTAACGCGCTACGTGCGCTCCGTTGGCTCTCTGAAAGAACCTTTTCAGCAATCGCTGACGCTTTTGACTCGCGTTGTTGTGCAGTTTTAATAATCGACATCGCAGTTTCAGTTGCGAGAATTTCAAATTCTTCTTTTGAGAGCGCGGTAATATCGCGGCGAGAACGGAGATCGTTAAGTTGTGATTCAAGTTCACGAATTCGTTCAATTGCATTGGTTGTAGGCGCGCCAGAGTTAGAAGTAGCTGAAGTTAACGAAGTTTTTTCTTCGCCCTTAAAACCAACCCAAGATAGGAAGTTCTTCTCGCTCATTGCAGCCTCTTTTCAATTAATCTTTAAATCCACACCAGATCGGTGGTGCGGATGGGAATCTTCCCACGAATAGTGCGCTCCTGAAAATAGCCCTTGGCGTACCCCTTTTCAGGCTGGCGGTACTGGCTTTCGCACTTCGAATTAGGCTGGTAGACATAGCGCATGACAAATCATCGCTCACCGATTTTTGCATTATCTGATACCTATATTACCGAATCTGCAGCTTTAAGCCCGATGGGAAGTACCTATTTAGGCATACCTGGACAAGATCATTTATTGGATGACTTTTCGATTGCGGGTGCGGCAAAGAGCGCAGAATTAGTTCGTGCAACTTTAGCTAAGTTAAAGGCGCTAACTCCGATTGACGAGATAGATCGGATTTCAAAAGCGGTAATGACTGAACGTCTGGAATCTGGGTTAGAGCTCCATGATTCACAAGAGTCTCATATTCTTTGGAATGTTTTAACTTCACCGCCATCAAATATTCGCCAAATTTTTGAAATGATGGCGCATAAGAGCGAGGCAGATTTTAAGAACATTGCAGCGCGACTAAGCGCGGTTGCGGGTGCGCATGAATCTTGGATTTCTTGCATCTCTGATATGGCGAAACAAGGTAAGACCACCCCACAACGGCAAGTTCGCGGTGTCATCGCCCAACTAAACGGCTATGCGAATGGTGGATATTCCAATTTTGCAAAAGGCGTTGATCCGGAAGAAAAGTATCCAGATGTGCATGCTGCTGCTAAAAGCGCTGAAAGCTCCGCCGCAGCAACTGCTAAGTACTTAGAGAATGAATACTTGCCAAACGCAAATCCAAATGATGCATTTGGCGCAGATCGCTATGCAAAATGGGCGCGCTACTTCACTGGTTCAAAGTTGGATATAAAGGCGACATATGACTGGGGTGTAGCGAATTTAGCTGAGATAAATAAGCGGATGTGGGAGATTGCACCACTTATAAAACCAGGCGCCAAGACGCTTCGAGAAGTTGCAGATCACTTAGATCGCGATCCTAAGTACATTATTAAAGGTAAGGCTGAAATCATAAAGAAGTTGAGAGATTTCACGGAAGCCGCCGTAAAGCAAATGGATGGCACGCACTTTAATATCGACGATCGGATTAAATTTTGCGATGCAAGAATTGCACCAGAAGGCAGTGCATCCGCACCTTATTACCAGCCACCGAGTGAGGATTTATCTCGCCCAGGTACAACATGGTTGCCGGCGTTAGGCAAAGATGAATTTAATTGGTGGCATCTTGCATCTACTTGGTATCACGAGGCGGTACCTGGTCATCATTTACAATGCGCAACTGTTGCGCTTGAACAAGATCGCTTAAGTCGATTCCAACGTACCGAGGCTTGGTGCAGTGGATATGGCGAAGGTTGGGCGCTCTATGCCGAACGATTTATGAATGAACTCGGCGCATTTGATGAACCTGGAATTGAAATGGGATACCTATCTGCACAAGCACTTCGCGCAGCGCGAATTGTTGTTGATATTGGTATGCATCTTGGTTATCAGGATTTCGAAGGAAATGTTTGGAATGCACAATCAGGTAAAGCATTGTTAAGTAATCAAGCGCTATTAGATGATGCTCACTCAACCAGCGAAATTGATCGTTACTTAGGTTGGCCGGGCCAAGCCATTTCTTACAAAGTTGGTGAACGAGTTTGGATGAAAACTCGCGAAGATGCGAAAGCACGACTTGGTACTAACTTTGATTTAAAGAAATACCATTCCTATGCGCTAGCAATGGGCCCAATGGGTCTTGATCCATTTGAAGCTGAGATGTCGAATTGGGATGGGAATTAATTAACTAAATAAGTTTTAAATAAAGCTATCAGCGTTGGTGCGGGAGGCGGGACTTGAACCCGCACGT
>CAZMNB010000064.1:0-1970 GCA_964567545.1 uncultured Bifidobacterium sp.
ACATGAGCAATGAAATCCACGGCGATTCAGTTGAAAATCTACTAACTGAAGATCGCACATTCCCGCCTTCAACTGCATTTGCAGCACAAGCGAATGCAAAACCAGAAATATACGAAGAAGCCGAACGAGATCGGTTAGCTTTCTGGGAGAAGCAAGCGCGACGTTTACATTGGGATACCGAGTGGAGTTCTGTTCTCGATTGGAAACCACCTTACGCAAAGTGGTTTATCGGTGGAAAGTTAAATGCTTCTTACAACTGTTTGGATCGCCATGTAATCGAGGGTCGCGGTAATCGAGTTGCATTTCATTTTGAAGGCGAACCAGGTGATACCAAAACCATTACTTACGCAGATTTGCTTGCTGATGTTAAAAAATGCGCAAATGCGTTAACTGAATTAGGAATCAAGGCAGGCGATCGCGTTGCAATCTATATGCCAATGATTCCCGAAGCGGCGATTGCTATGTTGGCATGTGCTCGGGTTGGCGCAGCACACTCGGTAATTTTCGGTGGCTTCTCCGCCGATTCACTCCTAGCCAGAATTTTAGATGCCGATGCAACCTTAGTTATTACTGCAGATGGTGGATTCCGGAAAGGCGCCGCGTTTGCGCTAAAGCCAGTAGTGGATGAAGCCTTAAAAAGTAAAACAAATGTTAGAAACGTTTTGGTAGTAAAACGAACCGGCCAAGAAACCGCTTGGAGTGAGCGCGATCTTTGGTGGCATGAAGCGCTGGAGCGCCAAAATCCAGAACATGTAGCGCAACCTTTCGATAGCGAACATCCGCTCTTCATTCTTTACACATCCGGCACCACCGCAAAACCAAAAGGTATTTTTCACACAACCGGTGGCTACTTAACGCAAGCGGCATACACCCATCAAATAGTTTTTGATTTGAAACCAGAGAGCGATGTTTTCTGGTGCACTGCAGATGTTGGTTGGGTTACCGGTCATTCATATGTGGTTTACGGCCCACTAATTAATGGCGCTACCCAAGTGATGTATGAAGGAACTCCAGACACTCCGCATAAGGGCCGCATTTTTGAATTAGTCGAGAAATATAAAGTTTCAATTCTCTATACCGCGCCTACTTTAATTCGAACTTGGATGAAATGGGGCGACGAATTTCCAAATAAATATAATCTGAAATCACTTCGCTTACTGGGTTCGGTAGGAGAACCAATTAATCCAGAAGCTTGGATGTGGTACCGCGAAATTGTCGGCGGAAATAATTGTCCGATTGTTGATACCTGGTGGCAGACTGAGACTGGTGCAATCATGATCTCGCCACTTCCTGGAGTTACCGCGACTAAACCAGGTTCTGCAATGGCAACCATTCCAGGAATAAGTGCCAAAGTTGTAGATGACGAAGCGGTCGAAGTTGCGAACGGCCATGGTGGTTACTTAATTCTTGATAAACCTTGGCCATCAATGCTCCGTGGTGTTTGGGGCGAGGATGAGCGATATAAAGAAACATATTGGTCGCGCTTTAAAGATTTATATTTCGCTGGCGATGGCGCAAAGTTAGATAACGATGGCGCAATTTGGTTATTGGGCCGCGTTGATGATGTTATGAATATTTCTGGCCATCGAATTTCAACTACAGAAGTTGAATCCGCTTTAGTTTCACATGAAGCAGTCGCGGAAGCTGCCGTTGTTGGCGCGAAAGATGAGATTACTGGGCAAGGAATTGTCGCATTCGTTATTTTGCGAGGCGGAATTCCACATGCCGGTGGCGAAGAGTTGGTTCAAGAGTTACGAAACCATGTCGCAAAAGAGATTGGCGCAATCGCAAAACCACGTCAGATTATGGTCGTAGCAGAACTTCCAAAAACTAGAAGTGGCAAAATTATGCGTCGATTACTTCGAGATGTTGCAGAACATCGCGCGGTTGGTGATTCAACAACGCTTGCAGATCCAAATGTGATGAAATTAATTTCCGAAGGACTTAATTCTGGGAAGTCTGAAGACTAG
>CAZMNB010000064.1:2070-6380 GCA_964567545.1 uncultured Bifidobacterium sp.
CGGAATTATCTCTTTGACTTTTGAAATTACATCCGAAAGTAACTTTGGTGCAAACGGTTCAATTTTGGTAAAAAACTGACTATCAGCTATCGGTTTCTGTAGCGAATTGTCTGGAAGTGCCAATATGAGTGCGGCGAGTATGTATAGACCGATACCGAGTCTTAGTAGACCAAGTGCTGCTCCTAATATTGAATCAAAAAACCGCAGCGGACCGATAAATAACTTCTTGTGAATCCCTTTACCAATTACTCTTAATAGATTTTGACCAAGCGTTCCGATTATTAAGATCGATAGCGCACAAACTCCAATAACTTTCGGAACGCTGTTCCAGCCATGAGTGACCTTAATCGCAAGTTCCAATCCAAGAAGGCCGCCACCGACATACCCAACTAACGCAAATAGTGAAGCGATAAAACCAGCTCGATATCCAGATATAAAGACCAGAAAAGCTAAGACTCCAATTCCAATATCTACTAACACTAGATTTTTACTCCTAAATGTTGAGCTACCAAGCCCTGCAACTCTGTAATAGTTTTAACGGTACCGATTTTCTTAAATATAATTTTACCATTTTGATCAATAAACCAAGTTACTGGAATCCCCATTCCAAATAGTTCGGAAGTTCTACCGTCAGGATCATATAAGTGTGGCCAACTCATATTGTTTTTCTTCGCAAAATTAGCACCTGTCAAAGCGGACTTCTCCTCTACATCTATACCGATAAATTGCACTTTTCCATTGTTGATTTTAGAGAACTCTTTAAATACGGGCAGTTCATCTTCACAAGATGTGCACCAACTAGCCCAGACATTTATGACCGCTGGTCCTTTAATCATTGATAGTTTTACATCACCGTTGCCATCTAAACATTTAAGTTTCAAATCAAGTTGTGCATCATAAGCATTCTCAGTAACTTGTTTAATAGAGCTGCACGCTACTAGTTCTTTATCTGGCGCACTTGTGCTCACGCTACCGTTTGAAGTGCATGCGGTTGTAAGAAAAAGAATTGCAAAGAGCAAAGTAAGGCGTTTCATCTAAAATCCGCATCCGACTTGACCATTGCCAGAGCTCTCTCGCGATCCATTTCACCCATTCCAAATGATGGACATAATTTTGCTAACGGACATGCACCACAGGCAGGTTTCCGTGAATGACAAACTCTTCTACCGTGCCAAATCATTCTCTGCGAAAGATTACTCCATTCTTTCTCAGGGATTAACGCCGCCACTTCAAATTCAACTTTTACTGGATCAGTTTTATCGCTCCAACCAAACCTTCGTGATAACCGACCAAAGTGAGTATCGACAGTGATCCCTGGAATTCCAAAGGCATGACCTAAAACTACATTTGCAGTTTTTCTGCCAACGCCAGGAAGTGTTACCAACTCTTCGAGTGACCTTGGTACTTTCCCAGCAAATTCAATAGTTAACTTTTCACCAAGTCCTTTAATGCTGCGCGCTTTTGCTCTGAAAAAACCAGTTGATCTAATAATCGCTTCCAGTTCTTTCGGTTTAGCTGATGCGAAATCTTTGGCAGATTTGTATTTCTTAAAAAGTGCAGGGGTGACCATATTTACTCTTTTATCGGTGCATTGCGCAGATAAAACAGTGGCGACTAATAGTTGCAACGGATTCTTAAAATCTAATTCGCATTTAACATTTGGGTAGCACTTTGTGAGAATTCGGTAAACTTTCGCGGCTTCCCTTCGCTTTACTACTAGCGAGTTTGCGCGGAGAGGTTTACTCACATAGCGGAGGTTAGACCCAAATTGATTACTTTTCGATTGACAAGGTATCGTGGACACCATGGCCCCAAAGATTAATGAGCAGGCAGACGAAGCAACCGTTCGTCGTGCTCCACTCTTTACCGCACTCGATGATTCCGCTGCACGCGACCTTCGATCTGCGATGACCGGAGTAAAAATTAAAAAAGGGGAGGATCTATTCTTAGAAGGAGATGATGGCGAACATCTCTATGTAATAGTTGATGGAAAAATTAAACTAGGAACTAAAAGTGTTGATGGTCGCGAGAATTTACTTTCCATACTTGGACCTGGTGAAATGTTTGGCGAATTGTCACTATTTGATCCAGGCCCACGAACATCAACTGCAACCGCGGTGACCGATGCGAGATTGTTAAGCCTTGGACATGATCAAGTCATTCCATGGGTAAAAGAACACCCAGAAGTTTCACTACAACTTTTAGCGCGGTTGGCGCAACGACTTCGTCGTACAAATGAGGCCGTGGGCGATTTAGTTTTCTCTGATGTACCAGGTCGCGTAGCCAAGGCGCTTATCGATCTTGGTCAACGATTTGGTACCCAAAAAGATGATGGCCTACATGTAAATCATGATTTAACCCAAGAAGAGTTAGCTCAACTTGTTGGCGCATCTAGAGAAACCGTTAACAAAGCCCTTGCGGATTTTGCTGGACGTGGTTGGTTACGCCTGGAAGCTCGCGCAGTTGTGATTTTAGATTTCGAACGGTTATCAAAACGCGGACGTTAAGCCTTTAACTCTACCGTCAATTCAATCTCGACTGGTGCATCTAGTGGTAAATCTGCAACACCGATGGCACTTCGCGCATGCTTCCCAGCTTCGCCCCAAATGTGTACAAATAATTCACTCGCTCCATTTACAACTACTGGAGGATTTATAAACCCAGCAACACCATTAACATAACCAACAACTCTTACAACTCGAACTATGTCATTGATATCGGCCACAGTTTCAACAGCAGCGAGCGCATTAAGTGCACATATTTGCGCTAACTCTTTACCTTGTTCAGGGGTTACCGATCCACCGATTTTTCCAGTAGCAGCAATTTTTCCATCAACCATTGGTAATTGACCGGCAGTGAAAACTAAATTTCCAGTTCTAATGGCTGGCACATAAGCAGCTACTGGTTTAGAAGCAACTGGCAAAGTTAAACCTAACTCAGCTAATTTTGCTCTGACATCGCTCATTTGATCTCTCTTTTCATGTAAGCAACTAGCGAATCTCCGCCACCTGGCGCTGGCACAACTTGCACAAGTTCCCAACCATCAGAACCCCAAGTATCTAGAATTTGTTTTGTTACGTGGGTTAACAATGGCACGGTTGCATATTCAAATTTCATTTTCTCTCCTAATTAATTAAGTGCAGCTTTAACTGCAGCAGATACTGCAGCGCCATCTGCGCGTCCAGCAATTTTTGGTGAGAGCGCTTTCATAACTAAGCCCATTCCAGCGGGACCAGTTGCGCCACTTTCTGCTATTGCAGCAGCAATCATCTCTTTCAATTCAGCTTCACTTAATTGTGCTGGTAAATATTCGGCGATGATCCCGCCCTCTTTCCGTTCTAATTCAGCACGCTCTTTGCTGCCCGCGCTATCAAATGCTTCAGCGGCTTCTCGACGCTTCTTTGCTTCGCGGGAGAGCACGGTAATAATCTCGCCATCTGTCAAAGTCCGCATCTCTTTGCCGGATACCTCTTCGTTTGTAATCGCCGTTAAAACCATTCGGATTGTTCCAGTGCGAATCTCGTCACGGCTTCGCATCGATGCCGTTAAATCTTCTTTGAGTCGTTCTTTTAATCCCATAGCGGTATCTTCTCATGCCTATGGCATACAAAGTACGAGAGGTTTCGGTCCCGCTGCTCCCTCCTGGGTCGCGGGAGATCCGCGTGCTCCATTTTTCCGATCTACATTTAACTCCAAAGCGAAAGACTGAAATCAAAGACATTAAATCTTTCGCAAAATTAAAACCAGATCTTGTAATTAGTACCGGGGATTTTCTCGCCCACCGAGATTCTGTGCCAACTGTGCTTGATGCGCTAGATGAACTTCTAGATACTCCTGGGTTATTTGTTTTCGGTTCCAACGACTACTACGAACCTTCATTCAAGAATCCGTTTAGATATTTAATGCGCGATGATGGCACTAGAAAACTTGGAAACGAGCTGCCCTGGCAAGATTTAGATTTAGGCTTGCAAAAGCGAGGATGGATAAATCTCAATCATCAAAGACAAATTATTGAGGTCAAAGGTATAAAGATTGAAGCCCGCGGCACTGATGATGCGCACCTTGCTCGGGATAATTACAGCGAAGTTGCTGGAAATCCGGATTCAAGTGCGCAACTTTCCATTGGTGTTACGCACGCTCCATACGCTCGCGTGCTTGATGGAATGGAGAACGATAATTTACAAATGATTTTTGCTGGGCATACCCATGGTGGCCAAGTTCGCCTTCCTTGGTTTAGCGGAAGTCGCGCACTTACAACTAATTGCGATCTTCCTAAATGGCGAGCGCGCGGATTAACAAAATTTGGAGAT
>CAZMNB010000065.1:0-2749 GCA_964567545.1 uncultured Bifidobacterium sp.
TTCAAGTTTTATCCCAGTTGATCTAAAAGATCGTACTTGGCCAACAAAACAGATGAAGCACGCACCGCAATGGTGCTCAGTAGATCTGCGCGATGGCAATCAAGCGTTAATTGATCCGATGGATGCCAGTCGTAAATTGGCGATGTTCACGCTCTTAGTGAAAATGGGTTACAAAGAGATTGAAGTTGGTTTCCCTTCTGCAAGCCAGACCGATTTTGATTTTGTCCGCAAAATTATTGATGAGGGGTTAATTCCAGAAGATGTAACTATTCAAGTCTTAACCCAAGCTCGTGAGCAATTAATCCGACGGACTTACGAATCAATTAAAGGTGCAAAGCAAGCAGTGGTTCATCTTTATAATTCAACTTCAACGCTGCAACGTCGCGTAGTTTTTGGTCAAGATCGAGAAGGTATTCAGAAAATTGCAACCGATGGCGCCCAACTATGTCTTGATTTACGGGATACTGTTCCTGGAACTTTAGTTTCATTCGAATACTCTCCAGAATCGTTTACTGGTACCGAGCTAGATTTCGCGCTCGAAGTTTGTAATGCGGTCAACGGTATTTGGCAGCCAACGCCATCTTGGAAATCAATTATAAATTTACCTGCAACCGTCGAAATGGCAACTCCTAACGTTTATGCCGACTCCATCGAATGGATGCATCGCAATTTGAAATATCGCGATAGCGTAGTTTTAAGTTTGCATCCACATAATGATCGCGGTACTGGTGTAGCAGCAGCAGAACTTGGTTACCTTGCTGGTGCAGATCGAATCGAAGGTACTTTATTTGGAAATGGTGAGCGGACCGGAAATGTCTGTTTAGTAACGTTGGGCTTAAATTTAATGAGCCACGGCATTGACCCGATGATTGATTTTGCAGATATTCCGGAGATACGTAGAACTGTTGAATATTGCAATCAACTTCGAGTACCAGAGCGACATCCATATGGTGGTGACTTGGTTTTCACTGCTTTTTCTGGTTCGCATCAAGATGCGATTAAGAAAGGCTTAGAACATTTGGAAATTGATGCTGCAAAGGCTGGTAAGAAAATTGATGAGTTCACATGGGCGGTTCCCTATTTGCCAATCGATCCAAAAGATATTGGTCGAACTTACGAAGCAGTAATCCGAGTTAATAGTCAATCTGGAAAAGGTGGTGTTGCTTATTTAATGAAGAGCGAACATCAACTTGAACTACCACGTCGGCTACAAATTGAATTTAGCCAAGTCATTCAAGCCAAGACCGATGATGAAGGTGGCGAAGTTTTGGCAGATGAAATGTGGAGAATTTTTGTTGATGAATATTTACCAAGTGACGATAATCGCTGGGGAAGATTTAGAATCCAATCACTTACTCAGACCTCTTCGCCAGAAAAAGGTAATGAGCTAACGGTAAGTATTTTAGATTCCGGAAAGCCATTAACGCTAACTGGTCAAGGTAATGGCCCAATATCGGCATTCTGTCATTTAATGCAAGCGCATGGAGTGGATGTTCAAGTTGCGGATTATTACGAACATGCCATGTCTGCAGGTGGCGATGCCAGTGCAGCTGCGTATTTAGAGTGCACTATTAGTGGCGGTACCTATTGGGGCGTTGGAATTGACCCAAGCACCACAACCGCTTCACTAAAGGCCGTTGTGTCGGCGGTAAATCGCGCAATTCGCTAGTTCTACTCGTTACGGTGTGCCCGTGGCGCTTTATCGAGATCATGCAGTTATTTTGCGCACGCAAAAATTAGGTGAAGCAGACCGCATCATCACGTTATTCACAAAAGAACATGGCCGGGTTCGCGCTGTTGCGAAAGGTGTGCGGCGCACAAAATCTAAATTTGGCGCTCGATTAGAGCCAGGAAGTCATATTGATATCCAGCTATACACTGGAAAAACTTTTGACATTGTTACTCAAGTTGAGAGTATTGAAAATTATGGAGACACCATTTCGCAAGATTATCAAAAATGGACAATTGCCAGCGCTATATTGGAAGCTGCAGAACGATTTACCAATAACGAACATGAGCCAGCGCTACAGCAATTTTTATTAGTGGTTGGTTCGCTAAAAGCTTTGGCACATCAATCACATGACGCATCTCTAATTCTTGATGCTTATCTACTTCGCTCGCTTTCAGTAGCGGGGTTTGCACCTTCAATGACAATTTGTTCAAGATGTGAAGCACCTGGCCCACATAAATATTTTTCATTAATTGGAGGCGGTTCAGTTTGTACTAATTGCAAACCATCAGCCTCGGCAACTCCCGCTGTTGAAACTTTGGAGTTAATGTCTGACCTGCTTACTGGGAATTGGGTCGGCGCAGATAAAAGCGAATCAAGAAACCGTCGTGAAGCATCGGGCTTAATTGCGGCATATTTACAATGGCATTTAGAGCGCGGTTTGCGTAGTCTTCCGATGGTTGAAAGAATTACTTCGTGAAACCGCCTAAATTGCCAAAATCAGCAATTCCAAATCATGTTGCCCTCGTGATGGACGGCAATGGCCGATGGGCAAAAAAGCGCGGATTGCCACGAACTAAAGGGCATGAAGCTGGCGAAGCTTCACTATTTGATGTTGTAGAAGGCGCAATTCAAATTGGTGTGAAAGAGCTAAGCGCATATGCGTTCTCTACCGAAAATTGGCGTAGATCACCAGATGAAGTTAAATTTTTGATGGGCTTTAACCGTGATGTGATTCGACGCCGGCGCGATCAAATGAATGATTTAGGTGTGCGAATTCGTTGGGTTGGACGCCCGCAA
>CAZMNB010000065.1:2849-6281 GCA_964567545.1 uncultured Bifidobacterium sp.
GGTAAAGCTTAGTTTTATTCAATTCCAATATTGGCAACAACAAGCCACATTATTAATACCCCAAAAACTGTGGCCAACATAGTCAATCGAGATGGATGACGAGAATGCGCCTCCGGCAATATATGGGAAGTTGCTAAATAAATAACGAACCCAGAAAACACTGCAAGATAAATCGCCAATAATGGATCGCTGATAGTTACATAAGTTCCCAGTGCTGCTCCACTCACTCGAAAAATTGCATCGAGAGCAAGTAGCCATATGCCACGCTGATTCCAGTGACCACTTTTTATTAATAGCGAAACGGTATTTAAGCCATCACTAAATGCGTGGACCAAAATTGCTATAAAAACCGCAAATCCAAGTGGATTACTGACTTGGAAAGCTAACCCGAGTGCAACGCCATCAAGAAATACATGTCCACCCATTGCGAGCGCACCAAGTGTGCCCGCGATATTTACTGCGTGCTTGTGATCATGTCCGTAATCTGATTCAGCAGGTTCGTGCGAACCGAAGAATTGCTCTACAAAATGAAGCGCAAGAAATCCGCCAATAAGCGCTACCGAAACTCCTGGAATCCCACCAAATGTTCTGCTCCCGAGAGAAAAAACTTCAGGTAGTAAATCAAAACCAACTAAGCCAAGCAATAAGCCGGCAGATAAGCCCAAAACCAGGTGTAACCGATCGCGGGAGCGAATTGCGAGCGTGCCGCCTGCGGTTGTTGCAATCGCGGTTATTGCCGCAAGGCCGATGGCAAATTTCATAGAGAGAGGGTAGCAAGTGACGATAAACTTCCACACCTGCGCCCAGTTACATCCAGTAATTGCGAAAGGTGCGCACCGCCGACACCCAGCCGGATGGAGTCCACCATGGCCCTAGATCGTTTAGAAGTAATTGTTAGCCTTGCAAAACGTCGCGGATTTGTTTATCCCTCATCTGAAATTTACGGTGGTTTACGCGCTTCCTGGGATTACGGCCCACTTGGCGTAGAACTTAAGAACAACGTGAAGCGTCAATGGTGGAAGTCCATGGTGATGGGTCGCGAAGATGTAGTTGGTTTAGATTCATGCGTAATTCTCGCTAAAGAAGTTTGGGAAGCATCCGGACACGTTGAAACATTTAGCGATCCGTTAACTGAGTGCACTGAATGCCATAAGCGATACCGAGCAGATCATTTAGAAGAAGCATATGAAACTAAGAACAAGCGGAAGCCAGAATCGCTTGCTGAAATCAATTGCCCGAATTGTGGCAATAAAGGAAAATTTACAACACCGCGACAATTCTCTGGATTACTAAAAACTTTCTTAGGTCCAGTTGAAGACGAGTCCGGACTTGCATATATGCGACCAGAAACTGCGCAAGGCATCTTCATTAATTTTGAAAACGTAGCAACTACAGCGAGAAAGAAGCCACCATTTGGAATTGGCCAGATTGGGAAATCTTTCCGAAATGAAATTACACCCGGAAACTTCATTTTCCGAACTCGAGAATTTGAACAGATGGAAATGGAATTTTTTGTAGTGCCTGGAACTGATGAAGATTGGCATCAAAAGTGGATAGATACTCGACTCGCTTGGTATGTTGATTTAGGAATTAACCCAGAACGACTTCGATTATTTGAACATCCAAAGGAGAAACTTTCTCACTATTCAAAGCGAACTGTTGACATTGAATATAAGTTTGAATTTTCGGGAACGCAATGGGGCGAGTTAGAGGGTATTGCTAATCGCACTGATTTTGACTTAAAAGCTCACTCTGGTAAATCTGGAAAAGACTTATCTTGGTTCGACCAAGAAAAGAACGAGCGATGGTTCCCATTTGTGATTGAACCAGCGGCCGGTGTGGATCGTTGCGCACTAACTTTCTTGATGGATGCCTACACCGAAGATGAAGCACCAAACGCTAAAGGCGAGATGGAGAAGCGCACCGTGTTACGGCTAGATCACCGGTTAGCGCCAATTAAAGTAGCGGTTTTGCCACTTTCGAGAAATGCGGACCTTTCACCTAAAGCGCGCGATTTAGCGACCCAACTTCGCAAAAATTGGAGCGTTGATTTTGATGATGCTGGTGCAATTGGACGCAGATATCGGCGCCAAGATGAGATTGGTACACCGTTTTGCATCACTATCGATTTTGAATCCTTGGCTGATAATGCAGTCACAATTCGGGAACGTGACACTATGAAACAAGATCGAATTTCAATTAATCAAGTTGAAGCATGGTTAGCACCGCGTCTGCTTGGTTGTTAATAAAACTTTGTTAACCAAGAAAGTGGCTCCGCTCCATCTTCCAATCACTAATGGTGAATTTCCAGATGGCGGCGTAACAATTGATCCGCCAGTCGTACTAGCGCCAATGGCAGGCATAACTAATTCCGCATTTCGGATGCTCTGTCGTGAACAAGGCGCTGGACTCTTTGTATCGGAGATGATTACCGCTAGAGCGTTGACTGAACGCAATGCCGAAACTCTACGAATGATTGTTCCAGGTAAAGGGGAGAGTCCAAGATCGGTTCAACTATATTCAACAAAACCGCTCGATATTAAGAACGCAGTCCAGATGATCGGTAATGAAAATTTAGCCGATCACATTGATTTGAATTTTGGATGCCCAGTTCCAAAAGTAACTCGAAATGGCGGAGGTGCAGCGCTTCCATATAAGCGTAAATTATTTGCAGCTATTGTTGAAGCTGCCGTAATTGCGGCAGAACCATTTGGAATTCCGGTAACTGTAAAAATGCGAGTTGGTATTGATGATGAACATAAAACTTATTTGGAAGCGGGAATGTGCGCTGCAGAAATTGGTGTTAAATGGGTAGCGCTACATGCAAGGACAGCAGCCCAGTTTTATGAAGGAAAATCTGATTGGTCGACCATTACTCGATTGGTTGAACACCTTGCGCCTACCGGTGTACCAGTCTTAGGAAATGGCGACATTTGGTCTGGAAACGATGGTCTTGCAATGATGGACCAAACTGGTTGCGCCGGAATCGTGGTTGGGCGTGGCTGCTTAGGTAGACCTTGGTTATTTGCTGACTTAGTTCGAGCTTTCAATGGCGAGTCAGAACGACCATTACCTCGATTATTTGAAGTTCGAGAAGTTCTTTATCGCCACGCAGAATTATTAACTGAGTATTTCGAAAGCGAAGATCGCGCGTGTCGAGATTTGCGCAAGCACACTGCTTGGTACTTAAAGGGTTTTAGAGTTGAAGGTGATCTACGGGCACGGTTTGGAATGGTCTCCTCGTTAACGCAGCTACGTTCCTTATTAGATCAATTAGTTGATGCGCCATATCCTGAAGCAATTGGAGATGCGCCACGTGGTCGTACTAGTAGATCAAGATCGGTATCACTCCCACAAGGTTGGTTAAACGACCCAGATGAATTTGCTGAAGTATCTGAAGTTGCCGCTGGGTCGGGTGGCTGAAATGTTTGG
>CAZMNB010000066.1:0-6132 GCA_964567545.1 uncultured Bifidobacterium sp.
ATGACGCTGCTTGCAGAAAATAATGTTGGTCTTGGAAATCTTTTTAGACTCTCATCTCTGGCTTCGCTCGAAGGTTTCTATTACAAGCCAAGAATGGATCGAGAACTTCTAGCAAAATACTCCGACGGAATTATTGCAACAACTGGTTGCCCAGGTGGCGAAATTCAAACTCGAATCAGAATGGGTGCATATAACGAAGCCAGAAACGCGGCTGCAGAATTTCGGGACATTTTTGGCGCCGGGAATTATTTCGTTGAAATTATGGACCATGGAATAGAGATAGAACGGAGAGTAAAAGAAGATCTCTTAAAGTTAAGTAAAGAATTGGGTTTGCCACTATTAGCTACCAATGATTTGCACTATACATTTGCCGAGGACTCGGTTGCTCATGAGGCTCTGCTCTGCATTCAATCTGGATCCACCTTAGCTGATCCAAAGCGATTCAAATTCGAAAACGGTGAATTCTATTTGAAGAGTGCGCGCGAGATGCGTGAGTTATTTAGAGAAATTCCGGAAAGTTGTGACAATACATTGTTAATTGCAGAACGTTGCAACATAACAATGCGTGAAAATGAAAACTTGCTGCCGAAATTTGCAGTGCCGGAGGGAGAGAATGAAGACTCTTGGTTAATAAAACAATCCGAATCCGGTTTACAAGCGCGATTTAACGGAGTTGTACCGCAATTATATGTAGAGCGATTGAATTACGAACTTGGCGTCATGACGAAGATGGGTTTTGCTGGATACTTTTTAGTAGTTTCAGATTTAGTTTCCCATGCAAAAAAGCAAGGTATTTGGGTTGGACCAGGGCGGGGTTCTGCTGCTGGATCCTTAGTCTCATATTCGCTGGGAATAACCGCGCTAGATCCAATTAAACATGGCCTACTTTTCGAACGTTTCTTAAACCCAGAGCGGATTTCCATGCCCGATATTGATTTAGATTTCGATGAACGTCGACGCGCCGAAATGATTCGATACGCAACCGATAAATACGGCGAAGATCGAGTCGCGCAAATTATCACTTACGGAACGATTAAATCTAAGCAAGCTATTAAAGATTCGACACGAGTACTTGGCTATCCATACGCACTTGGTGAACGATTAACTAAAGCATTGCCTCCATCTGTAATGGGTAAAGACATTTCTTTAAGTGGTGTTTTCAATGATGAAGACGAACGCTATAAAGAAGCGAGCGAATTTAGAACGCTTTATGAGACTGATTCGGATAGTAAGAAGATTGTCGATACTGCTCTCGGAATCGAAGGATTGAAACGCCAATGGGGAGTGCACGCCGCCGGCGTTATTTTGAGCCGAGAACCATTGCTTGACGTAATTCCAATTCACCGACGTGACGCCGATGGCGCAATTATTACCCAATTCGATATGGGAGCCTGCGAAGCTACTGGTTTATTGAAAATGGATTTTTTAGGTCTTCGTAATCTTTCGGTTATTGATGATTGTTTGGTTAACATTAGGAACAACGCCAACCAAATCGTTGATTTAACAACGCTTGAACTTACTGATAAGAAAACTTTCGAATTACTTTCGCGCGGCGATACATTAGGTGTGTTCCAACTTGATAGCGCACCAATTCGCGCGCTGCTCCGTTCTATGGCACCAGATTCCTTCGAAGATATCTCCGCTGTAATTGCACTTTATCGGCCTGGCCCAATGGGTGTTAATGCCCATAATGATTATGCAGATCGAAAAAATAAACGAAAACCATCGGATCCGATTCACCCTGAACTATCCGAACCATTGCAAGAAATTCTTGGTGATACCTATGGTTTGATTGTTTACCAAGAACAGGTGATGGCAATTGCGCAGAAAGTTGCCGGATTTTCGCTCGGCCGAGCAGATTTACTTCGCAAAGCTATGGGAAAAAAGAACAAAGACATCTTGGATAAAGAATATGTGCATTTCGAAGCTGGAATGCAAAAAAATAAGTTTTCAAGTGTTGCAATAGATGCACTTTGGAAAACCCTGATTCCTTTCTCTGACTATGCATTTAACCGAGCACATAGCGCTGGTTATGGGATGGTTTCTTATTGGACTGGATATTTGAAAGCAAATTATCCAACTGAATATATGGCTGCACTATTAACTAGTGTTCGTGATGATAAAGATAAAAGCGCCTTATATTTGAATGAATGTCGACGGATGGGCATCAAAGTACTACCGCCTGACGTTAATGAGTCGGATGCTGACTACACACCTCGCGGAAGGGATATTCGATTCGGCTTAGCTGCAATTAGGAATGTTGGCGAAAATGTTGTTGCATCAATTGCAAAGAATCGCGCGGATAAAGGAAGATTTGTATCATTCGGTGATTTCTTATCAAAAACAGATGTACACGTTTGTAATAAGAAAACAATTGAATCACTAATAAAAGCAGGCGCATTCGATTCACTCAGCCACACCCGAAAAGGGTTGATGGCTGTTTACTTGGGAGCGATTGACTCAGTGATGGAAGCTAAACGAGCCGAGGCGATCGGACAGTTTGATCTGTTTGGGTCTACCCAAGTTACAGAAGTACATGGAGTCGAATTAAATATTCCGAGTGACGAATGGGAAAAAACTTTGCTACTGACATACGAGCGCGAAATGCTGGGGCTTTACGTTTCTGATCACCCGCTCTTAGGAGTTGAACATGTTTTACGAGCGGCTACGGATTTAGCGATAAGTGGTTTAACTGACGATGCTATCGGGCATGATCAAAGCGTAACTATCGCTGGACTTATCACAAGCATTCAACGAAAAGTAACTAGGCAAGGTGCGTCCTGGGCGATTGTTAATGTTGAAGATTTGGAAGGCGCTGTAGATGTTCTATTTTTCTCAAATTCATATTCGCAACATTCAATAAATTTAGTTGAAGATAGGATTGTAGTCATCCGCGGGCGGGTAGATAAACGCGAAGAAATTCCGAGAATTACGGCGGTAGAACTTTCACTACCTGATATTAAACAGATTCCAACTGGCCCGCTAATAATCCGTATGGAGATGGCAAGTTGTACGCCACCGATAGTGGATCGAATGAAAGAAGTACTGAGATCTCACCCAGGTGCCCGAGAAGTTCACTTAGAACTTCAAGGAGCGGCGAAGAGTACGATTTTGAAACTTGATGAAGGCCTAAAAGTAACGGCATCCCCAAGTCTGAGCGCTGACTTGAAATCAATTCTCGGTCCAGACTGCTTAGTTTAATAAGAACGCCAGAGTTAACGATTCTTTATTAGACTCTGCATATGGCTACGCAATATTTGATGCGAACTGTAGATTTTCGCGGAAAAAAATTAACGAAAATTGGATATCAAAGGGAATTACCGCGCGCCCACCTGGATGTAGATGGTGCGCTAATGGTGGTTAAACCAATTGTTGATGAAGTTAAATCCGGCACTGAAAATACGGTATTAAATATTGGGCAACGTTTAGATGGCGTTCGACCGTCAACAATACGAGTACCGCAAGATGTAATTGAAAAATCATTGGCGGAGTTGAATCCAGAAATTAGAAGCGCGCTGGAAGAGTCAATTAGTAGAATAAGAATCGTTCATCAAGCGCAAGTCCGCAGCGAAAATATCGTATCTGTAGTAGATGGTGGTCGCGTTATTGAAAGATGGCTACCGGTTGATCGGGTTGGGCTTTATGTCCCAGGGGGTAACGCGGTTTACCCAAGTTCAGTACTTATGAATGTGGTACCAGCCCAGATTGCAAAAGTTCCTAGCATTGCAATCGCTTCACCACCACAGAAAAATAATAATGGCTGGCCACATCAAACAATCCTTGCTGCAGCGGCTCTGCTAAAAATTGATGAAGTTTATGCAATTGGGGGAGCGCAAGCAATCGCAAGTTTTGCATTTGGAATTGCTTCCGACGATAAATTGGAAATGATTTGCGAACCAGTCGATTTAATTACCGGTCCAGGAAATATTTACGTTGCTGCCGCTAAACGTTTGCTCCGTGGGAAAGTCGGCATTGATGCAGAAGCTGGGCCAACCGAGATTGCGATAATCGCAGACGGTAGCGCGATTGCAAGCGATGTGGCTTCCGACTTAATTAGCCAGGCAGAACATGATGTGATTGCGGCAGCGTTATTGATAACCGATTCTGAGGAGCTTGCCAAAGCGGTACAGGAAGACCTACTAACTCGGGTAGCAAAAACTAAACATAAAAATCGTATTACTGAGGCGCTAACCGGAGTGCAATCAGCCATAGTTTTAGTTTCTTCTATTGAGCAGGCTATTGAAGTTGCAAATTCGTATGCGGCCGAACATCTAGAATTGCAATTTACCGGCGCGCTAGAAAAGTCTTCTCAGATAAAAAATGCAGGTGCGATTTTTATTGGAAGATATTCTCCAGTTTCGTTAGGCGATTATTCGGCTGGATCAAACCATGTGCTGCCAACTGGCGGCTGTGCTTGTCATTCAAGTGGGTTATCGGTTCAAACTTTCTTACGCGGTGTCCACCTAATCGAATATTCGAAAGCTGCTTTCAGTGAAATTGCTAAGACTGTAATCACGCTGGCTAATGCTGAAGATTTACCAGCGCATGGCGAAGCCATCGCGGCTAGATTGGAAGAGAAATGAGTAACTGGCCATCCTGGTTGCCAATTCGCCATGATCTGCGTGAGTTATCACCATATGGCGCACCCCAACTTGATAGCCCGGTCCGCTTAAACACCAATGAAAATCCTTACTCCTTATCACCCGAGGTATCAAATGAAATCATGAATCGGATAAATAAGGTTTTACCTAACCTAAATCGATATCCAGATCGAGATGCATTAAACCTTCGTGCGGACCTGGCAAATTATATAAATTCACAATCCGGAACCGATTTTTCAGATAGAAATATTTGGGCCGCAAACGGAAGTAACGAAATATTACAATCTATTTTTCTGGCTTTCGGCGAGAAGGCGCTAGGTTTCTTACCTTCTTATTCAATGCACCCATTGATCGCTAAAACGGTAAAGTGTGAATGGATTTCGGGTGATCGCGAAGCTGATTTCTCAATCAACTTGGATAAAGTAAAAGCAGAAATAGCTAAGAAAAAACCCAATTTAGTTTTCATAACGACTCCAAATAACCCAACCGGAACCGCAGTTTCTTTAATTGAAATACAAGAGATCGTCAATGAATGTGGCAAAAATGGCGCGTTACTTGTGCTTGACGAAGCCTATGCAGAGTTTGCTTCAGAGGAATCTGCGGTAACTCTTATATCAAAAAATCCAAATCTTTTGGTTGTTAGAACTATGAGTAAAGCATTCGCATTTGCCGGAGTGCGAGTCGGTTATTTAGTGGCTAATCCTGAAGTAGTAGCCGCGCTTTTATTAGTTCGTTTGCCTTACCATTTGAGTTCATTAACTCAAGCTGCGGCATCAGCTGCAATTTCGAAGAGCGACCTATTGCTATCAGATGTCGCAAAATTGAAAATCGCTCGCAATAACCTGAATAACTCATTAAAGGCGCTGGGATTGAAAGTGCTAGAAAGTGAAGCCAATTTCTTAGCATTCTCTGGTTTTAAAAAATCTGAAAAACTGATTTGGGAAGATCTGGTCAGCAAGGGAGTATTAATACGTGATGTGGGAATTCCTGGTTTTCTCAGAGTTACAATCGGCACCGACGCTGAAAATACCAAGTTTCTATTAGCTCTCCAGGAAGTATTAGCAAAGGGCTAAACTTATCCAAATATTGACCAAATCTGTTAGAGACGAGAAATTGTGACCAACCAACGTAGAGCTAAAGTAGAACGCAGCACTAAAGAATCTAGCGTTCTTGTCGATCTGCTGATTGATGGAACTGGAAACATCTCAGTAGATACCGGTGTCCCTTTTTTCGATCACATGCTTTCGCAGCTAGGAAAACATTCTGGATTTGATTTGATCATCAAAACCAATGGTGATGTTGATGTCGATTCACACCACACAGTTGAAGACACCTCGCTAGCATTTGGCCAAGCGCTACGCGAAGCTCTAGGAGATAAATCTGGCATTCGTAGATTTGGTGATGCCACAGTGCCACTAGACGAAGTATTAGTTCAGGCGGCAGTAGATTTATCTGGACGTCCTTATTTAGTACATCGCCAACCTGAAATTGTGGAGTTGATTGGAACTTTTGATACAACGCTTGGTAAACA
>CAZMNB010000067.1:0-1999 GCA_964567545.1 uncultured Bifidobacterium sp.
GATGCGCTCCGATTAGGTGAAGAGCGCAGTTTGCGTACTCACGCAACTATCTCTCGTTGGTTGCAATGGGAGCGTTATACATTACGGCTACGCACAAGATGGTTCCCACTCGTTGAAACCAATTACATAATTCCAGTTAGCGCTGTGTTGTTGATGGGTTCATTTCTTTACCATGACAATAAAATTTCAATAGCTTTAATCACGTCCGGGTTGCTCTATGCGCAAATGTTAGCTAACCCAATTGAACGAATGCTTTGGTGGATTGACGAATTGCAAACCGGAAAAGCATCGCTCTCCCGCCTTCTTGGAATCTACGAGATTGAAGAACGTGAAATTCGAGAAGCGACGCCCGAAGGGGAGAAAATCGCTGGCGAAAATGTTACATATGGGTATCGCGAAGGCCGAGATGTTCTAAAAGATCTTTCGTTCCTAGTTGAACCCGGAACAAAGTTAGCAATCGTCGGGCCATCTGGCGCTGGTAAATCAACCCTAGGAAGATTGCTTGCGGGAGTTGCGCCACCAAATCGTGGAAAAATTACAGTGGGCGGCGCTGAAATTGGATATTTACCAGTTGAACAAGCCCGAAGCGAAGTTGCACTTGTCACCCAAGAACACCATGTATTTGTGGGGACTCTAAAAGAAAACGTAACTTTAGCTCGACCTAATGCAACTGATACCCAAGTTTGGCGCGCACTTGCGGCAGTTGATGCAACTGATTGGGCAAAGAATTTACCGGAAGAGTTAGCGACAATCTTAGGAACTGGCGGTCATAGATTACTTCCTGCTCAAGCGCAACAATTGGCACTCTCGCGATTGGTGCTTGCAGATCCACATACTTTAATTCTTGATGAAGCAACTTCCCTACTGGATCAAAAGGCAGCAAAGCACTTAGAAGCATCATTAGGTGCGGTACTCGAAAATCGTACTGTAATTGCAATTGCACATCGCCTGCAAAGTGCGCATGACGCCGATCTAATTGCGGTAATCGAAGATGGAAAAATATCAGAGTGGGGATCCCACGATGATTTGATGCTAGCCAATGGTGCCTATGCAAAACTTTGGCGCTCGTGGCGCGATGAGAATTAATTCTCTTTTGAATTCTTTCGGTGAATTACAACGCCAAAAAATAAAATTGCAATAATAAGAACTGCGGCGATGCCTAAGCCTCGATAATTTGAAGTCGATACGGGTTTTGCACTTTCCTCAGCTGTAACAACTGCTCTAGCTGGATCAAAGGTGAAATTGAAACTATCTTCCAACACATGGCCATCTTCTGCGACCACGCGATATTTGACAGTAACGATTCCAAATTCGGCCATCTTCACCATTGCAGTGGTTAACTTCGCGCCGGTCACGGTCGCAACTGTGGCGTTAACACGATTGCCGGCTAGATCAAGAACCTCAATAAAATTTGCATCACCAGCTGAAAACGTTTGAAGGTTCTCTGCAAATTCAAGGCTAACTTCAGTTGGCCATTCCGTAATTACGCTGCCTTTTGCCGGGGTACTGGAAACTAATGTGGTGTGACCAAAAGATGCCGGAGCCCAGATGAGCGTCGAAATAGCTAGCAATAACCCGACCTTCCAAGCGCGCCGTTTTGCCATGGTCAGACCTTACGGCAATTTCAAGATGCAGATGCAAATGGTTTGCAATAACCTCTCGCTATGGAGAACAAAACCGCCCAAACGCGATCACTTAGAGCTCACTTACGCTTTGAACGGCAGGAGATTCCAGCACTTGTGGGCACCTTGGGAACTGTGCTTTTACTTCACATTCTAGGGTGGGGACTTTTCATCTATTTCAACTCAAATCCTAAATACCATTCAATTGTCGATGGTAAAGGCGCTCTCATCTACGCAGGTGCGGGAGCTCTCGCCTACTCCTTCGGATTACGCCATGCCTTCGATGCTGATCATATTTCGGCAATTGATGACACAACTCGTTTAATGTTAGCAAAAGGAAAGAAACCACTTGGTGTCGGACTTTTCTTCTCGTTAGG
>CAZMNB010000067.1:2099-5978 GCA_964567545.1 uncultured Bifidobacterium sp.
TAAATGACCGCGGTCTAATGCGTCGAATTTTCCGTGGAAAATTCAAAAAAGGTTTTGATCACTCTTGGCAGCTCTATCCAATTGGCGTACTTTTTGGACTCGGTTTTGATACCGCTACTGAAGTTGCGCTACTTGCGCTATCGGCTACCGCCGCTGTCGGAACCGTGGGTGGCACCTTGCCACCGTTAGCAATTATTGCGCTGCCGTTGATTTTTGCTGCAGGGATGTCACTAATGGATTCACTTGATGGAATATTTATGACAAAAGCCTACTCCTGGGCTTTCACATCACCACTTAGAAAAATTTATTACAACTTAACCACAACGTCACTTTCAATTTTTGTGGCCTTAGTTATCGGAACCATCCAATTGACCTCAGTTTTAGCTGATAAAACGAGCATTGATAATTACCAACCATTTACTTTTTTCGCTGCAATTGATTTGAGCAAAGTGGGTTACTTTATTGTTGGTAGTTTTGTTCTAGCTTGGCTATTTTCGGTTCTGGTTTGGCGCTACGGCAATTATGAGAGTAAATATTCATCCGGCATCGCTGAAACCGAACATCAACACACCACGATCAAATTACCGGAGTAGTTTTAATCCAGGAAGAAATCAAGTAAGAAATCTTTGGTTCCTGGCACCACCGCATATTTATCCAAATCTGTAATTCCCGCTGTAGCCAATAACTCATCATCAACGAAAAAGTTTCCAGTGCACTCCGATGCTGGTCGATTAAGAATTATGTAGGCTGAATCGGAAAGGATCTCCGGCTTACGACATGCATTTACATCTACGCCAGGAATCATTTGCAGCGCAGCGGTATCAATTGCAGTTCTTGGCCACAGAGCATTCACGCCAATTTTGTCCCGCTTAAATTCTTCAGCCATCCCAAGGACACACATACTCATTCCATACTTTGCCATCGTATAAGCAACATGATTTTTAAACCATTTAGGCTTCATTGAAAGCGGCGGTGAAAGATTTAAAATGTGTGAATTGCCACCTTCGGCGGCACTCTTTCGTAGATGCGGGATTACCGCTTGCGATGTTAAGAAAGTACCGCGGACATTCACATCGAACATTAAGTCGAAACGTTTTGCTGGCGTAACTTCAGTTTTAGTTAAATTGATCGCGCTAGCGTTATTTATCAAAATATCTAAACCACCAAATTGCGCCGCCGCAGCCGCCACCGCCGCAGTAATTTGGGCTTCGTCGCGTAAATCGCATTGAATCGGCAAGGCTTTTCCACCAGCGGCTTCGATTTCTTTCGCAGCTGAATAGATAGTTCCTGACAATTTAGGATTCGGTTCGGCAGTTTTTGCAGCGATGGCTATAGCTGCACCATCCTTAGCGGCACGAAGTGCAATTGCTAAACCAATGCCTCGAGATCCACCAGTAATAAGAATTCGCTTCCCGGCGAGTGACATTTCTTCTCCCTGACTATTTCTTAGTTTTGTTAGCTAAAAATTTCATAAATGCGGCTTGGGCCTCATCAGATTGCAACGCAAGTTTGAATAATTCACCTTCGGCTCGCATTACCGCAGTAACAGCGTCATGGTCTCCGCTCTTTAACAGAGCTTTAGTTTGAATTACGGCACTTGGCGGCTGATCAGAAATCGCAGTTGCATACCTTGACGCAATTAAGTTTGGTGTATCGCTAATTTCAGCAATTAATCCAACTTCCAAAGCAAACTTCGCGTCAAAAGGCTCTCCTAATAAAAATACCTTAGCGGCTCTTTGATGGCCGACTAATTTAGGAAATAGGTAACTTGAACCAAACTCTGGAACGAGCCCAAGAGTTACAAAGGGCATTGAGAAGTTAGTGTCGCTTGCTGCAACCACCAAATCACAATGCATTAGTAATGTGGTTCCAATTCCAACCGCATTTCCGTGAACTGCAGCAATGATCGGTTTAGGGAAATTGTGAACTGCCGATAGGAATTGCATCACCGGTGAGTTCTCTTCTAGCGGTGGGTCGTTTAAAAAGTCTCCGATGTCGTTACCTGCCGTGAAATGTTTTCCTTCGCTCCCGATAACCAAAGCCCGGATTCCAAAATCTCCTGCGGCTGAGCTAATCTGAGTGGCTAAGAATTGATACATGGCCCGAGTGATTGCATTTTGCTTTTCGGGGCGATTTAAAGTGAGTGTTAGCACTCCATTAGCGGTGGCACTCAGAATCTCGTTCATCTGAGCATCGTAATGCAACCCAATGTTAAGACAAACACAGCGACAAACTTTACCAAGCTGGAGATATTCGCGAGATAATAAAGTCAAGAATTTCATGAATGAGCAACGGAGAGCCACCATGGAACACATGACAATATTGACTAGAGAACTAACGCCGTTTGAGCACTTGGTAGCGGGTTTGCTCTGCGACGGATTATCAAATTCAGCAATCGCTAGAGAGACGGCACATACTGAAAAGGTTGTTGAGAATACCGTTTCAAGAATGTCCAAAGCGCTCGGAGTTAAATCCGCGCCAGATATAAATATTAGAGTGCTAATTGCACTTGCTTACCGTGCCCATTTTGGGGATAAAGCATTTGATAAATTGAATGTAGCTTGTGGCCACATGGTTGTTGGACCAAACGGTGAACAAGTTTGTTCCCGCCATATTGAATAACAAAGCCAGAAATAGTTCTACATAACTTTATGACTTTCTGGGTTTTGTAGCGCAAAAAAATTTTACATGTGACCTGTCTGTAAGTGCCATCACTCCCTATTAATTACTTGGGGGTGGCACTCGCACATTAATAATCCCGACCAGTAAATAACGGGTTTGATTAGCACGAAGGCAATAGCTCCTTCATTTCTTGAATACAAAACTTAACAATTACTTTGGAGAGAAGAGAAAATGAAACGTAAGAGTTTTGACAGAATCGCAAGTTTGCTTGGATTTGGTCTTGCAGTATTACTTTTGATTGCTGCCGGGCTCATGAACTGGGGATATACCTTCGCAAATAACCAAGTAACCGATCAATTGGCTGCGCAGACTATTTTCTTCCCGGAAGCGGGCTCGCCTGGCTTCAGCGCTGATGCATTTCCTGATATTCAAAAGTATGCGGGTATGCAAGTTACTACTGGAAAGCAAGCACAAGCTTATGCCGACAAATATATTGCAGTTCACTTAAAAGCAATTGGCGGCGGACAAACTTACGCAGAAGTTAGCGAACTATCTCGAGCAAACCCAGCTGACTCAGCTCTAGCTGAAAAAGTTCAAACACTTTTCCGTGGCGAAACGATTCGCGGAATGCTCGGATTCGCTTATGCATTCTGGCAGATCGGAGAGATTGCAATGTACGGAGCGTTAGCAAGTTTGGTGGGTGGAATCCTCTTTTTGATTCTTTCAATTATGGGTTTCATGCACCTTCGTCGCACTCCAGAGGATGCGACGGTATAGGTCCCTCTACTCTCCGTGAGGGAATAAGAAAGACGGACCTGGGTTGTTGCCCAGGTCCGTTTCTTTTTTATCAACTATCGAGAAATAGTTCCGGCGATAAATTCTTCAACTTTTACTCTGGCGCTCTCATCAGAATATTGTTCTGGTGGTGATTTCATAAAATAACTTGATGGCGAAAGCAATGGTCCACCAATTTTTCGATCAAGGGCTATTTTTGCACAACGGAGCGCATCGATAATTACGCCAGCTGAGTTTGGCGAATCCCAAACTTCTAATTTATATTCAAGGTTTAGCGGAACATCGCCGAAAGCTTTACCTTCGAGCCGTACATAAGCCCATTTGCGATCGTCGAGCCATTGGATGTAATCCGAGGGTCCAATATGGACGTTCTTTTTACCGATATCGTAATCAAGTTGTGAGGTTACCGATTGAGTTTTAGAAATTTTTTTAGATTCTAGTCGATCACGTTCTAACATGTTC
>CAZMNB010000068.1:0-5934 GCA_964567545.1 uncultured Bifidobacterium sp.
ATGATCAGTTCGCAAGAACTACAGGATCCGGCTTATAGGGCGACTCTTCTTCAATCAAATTCACTATAAAACTAATTATTAAAGATTGATCAGGGGCAGTCTGGTTAATTCTTTCCGAGAGTGTCTAAAGCTATTTTAACAATGAGTTTTATGTCAGGCTTTAAAAGAGGCCCTCTTGGAGCGCCAGGTGGAGGAGCAATTGACATAATTATTCCCATGATGGCAAGCATGGCCCGCATCAATTTTTCCTTAGAAGGAATCCCAGTGATTAGTAGCCGCACCATGATTTTTTGTTGCTTGAGAATAAGGTCTTTAATTTCCTTGGGTGCTCCCGGCATAATCATCGGCGCAAGCCGCAGTATTTCTTTATGCTTCAACATGATTTCAGCAAATTCAGTCAAAATCGCTTTCTCATCAAGATTATATTTTGAGGCGGCTACATTCAGGTTTGCAACTTCACTGCCAAAAGCATCAATTAGCGAGTGCAGTATCTCCTCTTTGGAGGCAAAATAATGGTAGATAGTACTTTTTGAAACACCTACTACTTCCGCGATATCTGAGATGGATGCGCCGATATATCCCTTATCAGCGAAAAGCGTTGTTGCCGACGCCAGGATGGCGGCTCGCGTTTTTTCCGCATCTCTATGTTGACTCGCTCTGGGCATAGGTGTATCTTAGCAACCGAACGGTCGGTCAGTTAAGGGGAGAGATTGTGAAGGCACTAGCTAGATTTACCTATAAGAAGCGCTGGATAGTGCTTATTGCGTGGATTCTTCTCATGATGGGCATGACTGGTCTGAGTAACTCGGTGGGTTCGGCATTTAGTTCTTCATTTTCCCTGCCTGACACGGAGAGCTCTAAAGTTTTTGATGTCCTCAAGAAGGAGTTACCAGCGCAAGGTGGCGACTCATCTCAAATCGTTTTCGAAGGCTCCGCAAAGCTTACTTCCCCTGAAAATCAGCAGAAGATTACTGAACTAGTCGATTCTTTAAAGTCCAAGCCATATGTCGCTTCAGTTGATTCTCCTTTTGAAGGATCTTCGAATTCCTTGAGTGAAGATGAAAAAATTGGTTTTGCCACACTCTACTTTAAGGAGACCGCTCAGAACATTTCTAAAGAGGACGTAAAAGATCTCATTTCTTCCGCAAAATCGTATGAATCAAAATCTCTCGCAGTAAACCTTTCTGGTCAGGCAATCAAACAAGCTAATCAAGTTGAACCAAGTTCGAGTGAAGTAATTGCAATATTGGCAGCTTTTGTTGTACTTCTCTTCACCTTTGGAAGTTTCGTTGCAACACTTATTCCGCTTGTAGTTGCCGTATTTGCATTGGCGATTGGGAATTCTTCCGTGAGCCTGGCAAGTAATCTGATGGGTATAGCAGAATTTGCTCCAACTTTGGCAGCCTTAGTTGGTCTGGGAGTTGGTATTGACTACGCCCTCTTTATCGTGACCCGCTTTAGGCGATCACTTTTCGAAGGGCTTTCTGTTGAAGAGTCAGTTGTAAAGTCTTTGAATACTTCAGGTCGTTCAGTTTTGTTTGCAGGAATTATTGTCTGCATTTCCATGTTGGGTTTAATTACAGTGGGAGTGTCCTTCCTCAATGGGGTAGGAGTTGCGGCAGCGCTCTCCGTGCTGTTCTCAATGGCAGCAGCGTTGACTTTATTACCAGCAGTGCTATCAATCGTCGGTAAGAACATCGATCGACTGCGAATTCCATTTAAGAAGCTACATCAATCTACCGAAGGTGGTGAAGGGTGGAGAGCTTGGGCAGAAAAGATTCAAGAAAAACCGCTTAAGTGGGGGATTAGCGCGTCTCTGGTTCTTTTGATTTTGTGTATTCCCGCAACTCAGATTCGCCTTGGTATTGCCGATTCAGGGAATGATCAGGCGGGAACTACTACAAGAATTGCCTATGACACACTCGCAAAGGGATTTGGGCCAGGTTACAACGGACCTATTACTCTGCTTGCGGATATGTCTAATGCAAAATCCGGAAACGTTATATCTGGACTAGTTCAAGCTATCTCAACGGATGAGGATGTGGCACAAGTTCTTCCGGGAATCCCAACCAAAGATGGTCGTTACCAAATTATTAATTTTTATCCAAAGAGCTCACCTCAGGCAGAGGAGACGACTGATTTAATCAAGCGATTGCGATCAACTGTTTTACCAAGCGTTGCGAGAGATACTGGCATCGTCACCATGGTCGGTGGGTCGGTAGCAACTTATGAAGACTTTGGATCCCTTCTGACCAGCAAATTACCTCAATTCATATCGACTGTAGTCCTGTTGTGCTTCTTCCTACTTATGCTGCTTTTCAGAAGTATTTTGATTCCAATCAAGGCAGCAATCATGAATCTGCTATCTATCGCAGCAGCCTTCGGGGTAGTCGTGGCAGGTTTCCAATGGGGCTGGTTCGAACCTATCTTTGGTACCCCCGGTGGACCAATTGAGTCTTTCTTACCCATCATGCTCTTCGCAATTTTGTTCGGTTTATCGATGGACTATGAAGTCTTTTTGGTATCTCGAATCCATGAAGAATGGCTAAAGTCGGGTAATTCAAAAGATGCTGTCTCAAAAGGTCTAGCAGCAACTGGCTCAATCATCACTGCCGCTGCTTCAATCATGATCGTAGTCTTCTTTGCTTTCGTGTTCTTGGGTGAGAGAACAATCCAACTCTTCGGCGTTGGCTTAGCGTCGGCAGTATTAATCGATGCAACGATTATTCGATCAACCCTTGTACCTGCCTTTATGCAGCTAACTGCAAAATGGAACTGGTATTTCCCTAAATCCTTAGATAAGAGGCTTCCGCGAATAAATCTTGAAGAATAATTTTCCTAGTCAATTGAAATGTGAGCACTCGTTAAAGAATTACCATGTAAGAACACTTGGCAAAAAATTATGCAGCAATTTTGACGACACTCATCAAACTTTATGAAGGATTTGGGGGCGAAAATGGGGGCAGTTGATAGTTTCATGCGCAACTACACGCATAACAGGTTCGTCTCCGGCTTATAGGGCGACTCTTCTTAACATCATGTAGGCCCCGCATAAAAATGTGCGGGGCTTACTCCTTTATGAGCTAAAAACTTTTATAAATCTTACCAAAACCTGACATTATTTTATTTAGATTTTGGGGTTAACTTAGGGGCAAATGGGGCATTAAAAAGGGCAAAATATCAGGTCCAGATGAAAGATTATTTTTTCTTATTTTTCTTTAATGTCTCTTCGTATGCATCAGTTAAGTCCATGAGATGCCTCAGAGATTTTGCTTCAAATTTAGTTTTACTCCATGCTTCAGAATAGCCATCAAATTTCCCGGCAATGGAACTGTTTGATAAATCCGCACCATTTTTCCTTAACATTCTTAAAATTGCAGTCTCCCAATCTTGGGTTAAATGCCCATCCATTGGCCCTCTTACTTCAATAACTTCCCAGCCAAGTTTCTTATGACTGCCTAGTCTGGAATCTTGGTCGTTCGTTATTCCAATTTGAAACATATCCCAATGCGGGTGATCTAAGAAGTACAGGTAGCTTGGTTTGTTAGGATCAAATCCAGACTTTGCACATGTAGGGCATCCAGACTTCAAATTGGTTCTATGTGAAATTCTAGACATCCACTTGTGTCCCTCATCGCAAACCCAAAGTCTCCTCTTATCAGTTGCTCTCGTAACTGTTGTTGGATCCCACCCCAGGGCTTGTCTGGCAATCTCTGGATTAGTTGTGGCAAGATCATTGAATCCAGCAAGAACTTTGTATCCGGTGCAATAATGGCAACCGTTGCCCAATGACCTTAACTTGACCATGGTTTTCCAGATATGGCCTAAGTCGCATTTCCATTCGAGTGACTTGTCGCTAAATGGAGTCACTGTTGACGGATCCCAACCATATGCTTGTCTTGCTACTTCCGGAAATTGTGATTTCAGGTCGTTAAAACCAGCTAGAACGGTGCGACCAGAACAAATCGGGCACCCGTTACCTGAAACCCTTGATGCAACAGCTGTTTTCCATGTGTGGTTTAAGTGGCACTTCCAACCAACAACTTTATTGCTTCCTGCCGTCACCTTGAATTTCTAATGATTCATCTGGCTTAGATAATTCTTTTATTAAAGTCGCATCTAAATCTGCCATTATCGGTAAGTATTTCAATGTGATTGCCGCTGTTGTTATTGCTTTGAGGTCGCTCCACTTTTCACCGGTTAAGCAATAGCGAAACCACTCACCACTGCCAGCCAGATGTGTAAGAATTTGACCAATTGGCCACTCGCCATCTGTTGCTTGTAATGCAAAAGTCTCGTCTGATTTATCACAAAAGAGAGAAAAAAATTTCTGATTGGACCATGCAAGATGCTTGATCGATAATTCAAGAGAGTTCATAGCGTCAAGATTACAACCAGTCGTACAATTTTGGTCAATAGACCATCTATAATTAAATATGCCTAAAATTCCTAAAGAGGTCGCCAAATATTACTTGGCACAAGGCGGAATTCATAAAGAAACAATCCTGGAGATGCGTAATAGAATTTTGGAAGTCATTCCTGGTGCAACTGAAATAATGAAGTACTCAATGCCCACTTTTGTTCACAAAGGAATTGAAGTTGCGGGATTGCTGGCTAATAAAAATCACATTGGTTATTACCCATATAGCGGATCAGTAATTGCGCGCTTTGTTGAAATAGAATCTAAGTACAAGACTTCCAAGGGAGCGGTACAAGTCCCATTAGGTAAGCCTCTTCTAAAGAGCGAAATAAGGAAGTTAATCAAGGCTAGAATTTCCATGTGCACCGTTGCGCGCGGTGAGATAGATTTAAGAAAATACGCGAAGTTAGATAAAAATTGGCGTGAAATTGGACTTGCAGGACCTGCTTGTCGAGCGCTAATAGATGCGAAACTTTTTAAAGTATCTGACCTTTCCAAAGTTTCCCTAAAAGATTTAACTAATCTTCACGGGATGGGCAAAACTGGAATTGCTAGAATAGAAATCGCAATGCGTAAAGAAGGGGTTTCCTTGCATTGAGGAGGTAATTTTTGAAAATAGAACTCATGGAATCAAGTTGTAAAACAATAAATTCTGCACAACAACGCAGGTTTGCTCGTCATACCGTACTTTCGGAAATCGGTGAGGCAGGCCAATTAAGAATAATGAACGCTCGGGTTCTATGTATTGGTGCGGGTGGACTTGGTTCTCCAGTAATGCTCTATCTTGCGGCGGCTGGCGTAGGAACTCTTGGAATTGTTGATTTTGATGTTGTCGACGAATCTAATCTACAACGCCAAATCATATTTGATCAAAGCGATTTAGGGAGTAATAAAACCGATATCGCTCGTCAGAAGCTATTAAGCATCAATCCAAATATGAAAATAGAAACCCATAATCTTCGAATTGATCGAAACAATGCAATTGAAATTATTTCAAAATACGATTTAGTAATTGATGGAACTGACAACTTTGCCACTCGATACTTAATTAATGATGCTTGTGTCATTTTAAGTAAACCTTGTATTTGGGGTTCTATTTTCAAATTTGATGGACAAGTCAGCGTCTTTTGGAGTGAACACGGACCTTGTTATCGATGTTTACACCCGACCCCACCGCCTCAAGATCTCGCCCCCAATTGCGCAGTCGGCGGTGTCCTAGGGGTTATGTGTGCAACTATCGGTTCCATTCAGGCAACCGAAGCCTTGAAATTAATTGTTGGATTCGGAGTACCACTTGTAGGAACCGTAGTTATTTATAACAGCTTAGATAATAGTTTTGAAAAAATATCGCTATTAAAAGATCCAAACTGTTTCATTTGCAGCTCTGATACTACAAAAAAAGAACTCCTATTAGATTATGAAGATTTTTGTGGCGATAATACGACACTCAATCATCTTGAAGAAGCTAATGCTATTACCTCGAAAGCGCTACAAAATATGGTGGAGAATGGCGA
>CAZMNB010000069.1:0-5902 GCA_964567545.1 uncultured Bifidobacterium sp.
AGGCAAAAGCGCGCATGAATGAGAGCGAGATTCTCGAGCGGATCGCAACAATATTCGCGCGCACCGGTAGTCATGCACAAGATCTAATTATTGGCATTGGTGATGATGGTGCGGTCATTGCTCCAACAAATGTTCCGCTAATACTTACAACAGATTGCGCAATCGAAGGGGTTCATTTTAGAAGAGAGTGGTCAAGCCTTCGAGAAATTGGCGCCAAAATTGCCGCAGCTAATCTCGCTGATGTTTACGCAATGGGGGGAGTTCCGAAGTTTCTCTTGGTTGCAGCCGCAATTCCAAAAGGTGCCAGCGATGAGATTTTTGAATTAGCTGAAGGAATTGCAGCGGAAGCAGACTTAGTGGGGGCACAAGTAATCGGTGGCGATTTATCAAGTTCCGAGAAAATCATGATCACAATCACCGCAGTTGGTACAACGGCTAAACCAATCAAGCGAAGTGGCGCAAAAGTTGGAGATGTAGTTGTGGTTACTGGGCTACCTGGTTGGTCGAAAGCTGGCTTAAATTTATTACAAAAAGGTCTTACTAATTCAGATAAAGCTATTTCACAATTTAAGAAACCAAACCCGCCATATTCCAACGCTGAAAAAATGGCAAAGATTGCATATTCAATGTGCGATGTAAGTGATGGTTTACTTTCGGAAGCAAGGCATATTGCAAAGGCTAGTGAGGTAACTTTAGAGATTGATCCAGAATTAATTTCTAAACTTGCAGGTTTTCCCGAGCTTGCAAAATTAGGTGGAGAAATATCATCAGATCATTGGGATTGGATATTAAGCGGCGGCGAAGATCATCAATTCTTGGCCACAGTTCCGGCAGATTCGGATTATGAAAATCATGGGGCTTTTAAAATAGGTGCGGTTAAATCGCGTGGCAAAACCTATCTGGAATTAGTTGGAAGAGAACTGCCGAACGAAGTTGGGTTTTCCCACTTCTAAATTAACGGGAGACTTTGTTCGCTTTCATACATGATGTGCAAACATTTTGGCGCTTTGTGTATCCACCAACGAGGGTGCGGATGCGTTGAATGTTTGGATTCCAGCGGCGACGAGTGCGTCGTTTTGAGTGCGAAACATTGTTACCAAAGCTGGGGCCTTTGCCACAGATGTCGCATGTCGATGCCACGGTATTTCTCCCTGCGTGATGTTGATTTCTTTAACCCTCAAGGTTTGAGGGGAGTTAGTTAAGCGGGGGCAAGATTAGCCTGAAGGGAGCACCTTGCGCCAATTTGCTCAAGTCGCGCCAAGTTTCAGCGGGGAAATTGCTATCTTTTTAGAGAGAATGAAGCATGGCCAACGGTATTTTGAATCTTCCGATTATTAAGGTCGTTGGCGACCGAACTGCCAAAGTTCTGACGGCGCAACTTGGAATTGAAACTCTAGGTGATCTGCTACGACATTACCCACGAAGATATCTGGCTCGGGGCGAGTTGACCGATATTCAAAGTTTGGTTGAAGGCGAAGAGGTAACGATTCTTGCCGAGATTGAAAGTACGAAAGTTCGGAAAATTCCAGGACGTAAAGGTGGCATCCTGGAAGTTGTTGTTACAGATGGTCGAGCGAAACTTTCACTAACATTTTTTAATCAAGCTTGGCGCGAAAAGGAATTGCAATCTGGTCGGCAAGGCCTCTTTGCAGGCAAAGTCGGACTTTATAAAGGGAAGCGACAGCTTTCACATCCTGATTATCAATTAATTCCAGATGGAAATGATGTTGACTCTGCGATTGGAGATTTCGCCGGTAAATACTTACCGATGTATCCGGCAACCGCAAAGTTGCCTTCTTGGAAGATTGCGCAATGCACGGGGATGGCAGTTGCAGCCCTAGAAGAAATTCCAGATTATTTACCAATAGATATTAGGGAGAAGTTCGGTTTCCCAACTTTATTAGAGGCTTTCACAGAAGTTCATAGTCCTAATTCACCAGAATCAGCGGAGTTAGCGCGCAGACGATTGACTTTTGACGAGGCGCTACTTTTGCAATTGTTGCTTGTGATGAGAAGAGCGCAATTGCAGAAGCTTTTTGCAGTCTCTCGCAAAGTCAGATCTGGCGGTCTTCACGAAGCCTTCGATCAAAGGTTGCCATTCAAATTAACCGCTGGCCAGATTGAAGTTTCAACGGAAATTGAAAGTGATTTAGCCGCGCCACACCCAATGTATCGATTGCTACAAGGTGAAGTCGGTTCCGGTAAGACCATAATTGCGTTACGAGCAATGTTGGCAGTTATAGATTCAGGCGGTCAAGCTGCGTTATTAGCTCCAACTGAAGTATTAGCAGCACAACATTTTCGTTCGTTTCATAATTTATTGGGGGATTTAGCAAACGCTGGACAAATCGGCGGCGATGCCCGAGGCACCCAAATAGTTTTATTAACTGGTTCGCAAAGTGGGGCTGCGCGAAAAGATGCTTTACTTAAAGCGCAAACCGGTGAAGCCGGAATAATTATTGGCACCCATGCGCTTCTAAGCGAGAATGTGGAATTTAAAGATTTAGGTCTGATTGTCGTGGACGAACAGCACCGATTTGGAGTTGAACAGCGCGACGCACTTCGGGCTAAAGCTAAGAAACCACCGCATGTTTTAGTTATGACAGCGACGCCGATTCCCAGAACAGTCGCGATGACCGTCTTCGGAGATTTAGATGTGTCGACCTTACGTGAGCTTCCTGCGGGAAGATCGCCAATTACAACGCACGTAATCCCGGAATTAGAAAAGCCTGGATTTATTGAAAGAGCTTGGCAGAGAATTCGTGAAGAAGTTTCCAAAGGCCATCAGGTTTACATAGTGGCACCGAGAATTTCTGAGAATGATTCAACTGAAGATGCGATGAATTCGCTTGGGCTAAGTGCGCAAGCGCTGGCTCGCGTCAAGCGTTTGAGCGGCGAAGAAGATGAATTAGAAAACGAGAATAATGAAAAGTTCCCAATGGCTTCGGTCTCTGAGTTATATCCGCTCTTAGGGCAGGGTGCCTTAAAAGGTCTTAGAATCGCGGTTTTACACGGGCGATTAGCTTCCGATTTGAAAGATAAAACAATGTCAGAGTTTTCACGGGGAGAGATTGATGTTTTGATATCTACTACCGTGATTGAAGTTGGCGTTGATGTACCTAATGCCACGATGATGGTGATTATGGATGCCGATAGATTTGGAGTCTCGCAGTTACATCAATTGCGAGGTCGAGTAGGTCGCGGAAATGCGCCTGGACTCTGCTTATTAGTTTCAAAAGCTGCTCCTGAAAGTCCGGCAATGGAGCGGTTAAATGCCGTGGCTTCGACTCTGGATGGATTTGAATTAAGTAGAATTGATTTAGAACAGCGTCGAGAAGGCGATGTGCTTGGCGCATCTCAATCTGGCGTTAGGTCGCACTTAAGATTGCTAAAAGTTTTGCGAGATGAAGCGCTAATTGAACAGGCTCGTGAAATCGCAACTCAAATAATCGGCATAGATCCAGATTTATCAATCAATAAATTGTTGCAGATGGAAGTTGCAGAATTACAAGCTCTGGAAAGCGCAGCATTTATTGATAAACGATAAATCTGGAATAATCATCAAATGAGAATCATCGCTGGTATGGCCAAGGGCCGAAATTTGCATTCGCCAAGCGGCAATACTCGGCCAACCTCAGATCGCGCACGCGAAGCTCTTTTTTCAACTTTAGAATCTGAAATCGGAACATTAAATGGCCAATATTTTTTAGATCTATATGCGGGTTCTGGCGCTGTAAGCGCGGAAGCGCTTTCGCGTGGAGCTGGGTTGGTTCATGCAGTTGAGAATGAAGAGAGTGCGATAGTGATCGCGCGCAGCAATCTAGAATTATTTGAAAAGATAGTTGGTTCTGGTACTTATCAAGTTTTCAACTCTTCGGTAGCGAGATTTCTTAAAACTAATATCGCGATTCAATACGATGCAATTTTTATGGATCCACCATATGAACTTGGAAACGATTTAGTAAGAACTGATCTAGAGCTATTACTCGAAAATAATTTATTGAAACCGAACTCAATCATTGCGGTAGAGCGGGATTCAAAAAGCAAGCCGTTTTCATGGCCAGTCGGGATTATCGAATTGAAGGTTAGAAAATACGGTCATGCGGTGATTTACTATGGAATTCCCTCTCAAAATGGATAAGCACGCCTTTTGTTGCTAGCGTTTTCACATGAAGCGCGCCGTCTGTCCTGGATCATTTGACCCAATCACATTTGGGCATCTCGATGTGATTGAGCGCGCCAGCGGATTATTCGATGAAGTAATTGTTGCAGTCTTGGTAAATCGAACAAAAGCGAGTCTTTTTAATGTGGCGGAACGAATTGAAATGATTGCTGAAATTACGGCTAAATATAAGAACGTGAAAGTAGATTCTTGGTCGGGCTTGTTAGTTGATTTCTGTCGAGAACACGAAGTTTCTGCAATTGTTAAAGGATTGCGCGCTGTAAGCGATTTCGACTACGAACTGCAAATGGCGCAGATGAATTTGCAACTAAAAGGTGTAGATACCCTATTTATGGCGACAACTCCCGCTTACTCTTTTCTATCGTCATCTCTAGTCAAAGAGATTGCCAATTACGGCGGCGATGTTTCAGCGCTAGTGCCGGCAAAAGTTTTAACGCTTCTAAAGGCTCGGCTATTGGAAAATGGTGAACATGGACGCAATTGAGAAATTATTATCAGCTATTACAACAGTTGAAGAAGCTCGATCAGTGCCGCTTTCGGCTTCATGCGTGGTTCACCGTGGCGAACTTTTAGAGATTTTAAACGAAGTGAAGGCTGCACTTCCACGAGATTTAGAGTCCGCTCAGGACCTATTAGCGAACCGAGATGCGATCATTGAAGATGGCCAGGCAAGTGCCGAGCAATTAATTGCACATGCTCGTGAAGAAGTGTCGCGAATGGTTGAACAAACCGCGATTGTTTCTTCGGCTAGAGAAGAAGCTTCACGAATTCTTGATGAGAATAAGGTTGCAATAGATGCACAGCGTGAAGAAGTTGACGCTTATATTGATTCCCGATTAGCAACGCTCGAAGTTATTTTAAATAAAACTTTAGATGCGATTAATCGTGGCAGAGATCGACTTGCTGGCGCGAGCGATAAAGATGCACTTTCGCAATTGCGCGACTAAATCTATAAATAATTCAAATGAAGATTAATACAAATTCGCCATTTTTTTATAATGCTCATGATTTACCGCGTCGAGCGGGCGAAATGCGAGAAGCTGCCGTGGAAATACAGTTAACGGAGAATTTGGGAAATCCATTACTTTCGGTTCCGGCTGGAAACTCGGTTTCACTAGGACTTAGATTGGAATCAGTTGATGAAGGGATTTTGGCAACCGGACAAGTTTATGCAGTGGCGATAGGCGAATGTACTCGATGCTTAGATCCAATAACTTTTCCAATTAATCAAATCTTTCAAGAACTTTTCGAATATGAAGTTAAACAGGATCGAAAACATAAAGCCAAACCAGATGGTGAAGATGATTTGGATGTCGATGACGCGCTCTTTCTAGTTGGCGATTTTCTTAATTTAGAAACCCCGATTCGAGATGCAATAGTTCTTGCACTTCCAATAAATCCACTCTGTAATGAAGAGTGTGAAGGGTTATGTGCCACTTGCGGTGAAAAATGGGAGATGCTGCCAGATGACCATCAACATGAAGTAATCGATGGTCGCTGGACCGAGCTCGCGAATTGGGATGGTTCGAACGGGAAAAGCCTAAAGCCGGAGGAGAAATAGCCTCGTTTTTACAAAAGGCGGCTTCATGGGGGATACTTACGCCCTCGTAACAAGATTGCCGTCAATACAAGGAGAACGAAAGTGCCACTACCAAAGCGAAAGATGTCCCGCTCGCGCACGCGTTCCCGTCGCAGCCAATGGAAGACAACCCCGGCTGC
>CAZMNB010000070.1:0-5769 GCA_964567545.1 uncultured Bifidobacterium sp.
AACGGCCAAAGCCCAGATGAGAACCAAGTATCTAAAACATCTGGATCTTGCTCGTAACCTGCTGGCGCACTTTCCCCAGGTCCAACAACAATCTCTTCACCATTTGGTCCATACCAAACTGGAATTCGATGTCCCCACCAAAGTTGGCGAGAGATGCACCAATCGTGCATGTTATCTACCCATTCAAAATATCGAGGCTCCATTGATTCTGGTTCGATTTTTACCTTACCGTTTCGAACTGCATCTCCGGCAGCTTTAGCAAGCGGTGCAACTTTCACAAACCATTGTTTAGAAAGTCGAGGTTCCACAATGGTTTCGCACCTTGAGCAATGTCCAACTGAATGTAAATAAGGACGTTTCTCGCTAACAATTTTTCCCATTTTCCGTAGCTCTTCAACAACCGCTTTACGCGCATCGAAGCGATCCATGCCATCGAATTGAGTCCCAGTATTTTCGATTACGCCGTTTTTATCCATGATTACTATCAATTCAACGTCGTGGCGCATCGCAATGTCGAAGTCATTTGGATCATGAGCTGCAGTTACCTTAACAGCTCCGGTTCCAAACTCAGGGTCGACAACTTCGTCAGCAATGATAGGAATCATTCGATTGACTAAAGGTAGTAATACAAAACGGCCAACCATGTGTTTATAGCGGGGATCATCTGGATGCACCGCTACAGCGCCATCAGCCAACATAGTTTCTGGGCGGGTAGTTGCAATCGTAATTTGGTCTTCACCTTCACCGTAAACAATCGAAACAAATTCGCCAGGGATTTCTTTATGATCAACTTCGATATCTGAAAGTGCGGTCAAGCAACGGGTGCACCAATTTATAATTCGTTCCGCGCGGTAAATCAAACCTGCATCAAATAACCGTTTAAAAATTGTTAGAACTGCTTGCGAACAATTCTCATCCATCGTGAATGCTTCGCGTGACCAATCAACGCTATCACCCAGTCGTTTCATCTGTTCGAGAATTGCGCCGCCAGATTCCGCTTTCCACTCCCAAACCTTCTTTACAAATTCTTCGCGACCAAGGTCATGTCTGGACTTCCCTTGCGCTGCTAATTGTTTTTCTACAATATTTTGTGTGGCAATGCCAGCATGATCCATTCCAGGTAGCCAAAGCGTTTCAAAACCCTTCATGCGTTTCATGCGAATTAATATGTCTTGAATTGTGTGATCGAGTGCGTGACCGATATGCAAGCTTCCAGTCACATTTGGCGGTGGAATTACAATCGTGAATGGTTTCTTATCCGACTTTGAATTGGCGTTAAAATATCCAGCTTTAACCCAAGCAGCGTAAAGCGGTCCCTCGATATTGGCAGGAACAAAACTTGATGGCAGCTCAGTCATAATGCGACAGTCTAGATTAAGCGCTCTTCTCTTCTGAACGCTTATTTGTGCGCTTTGGACCCATTACACCGCGGTCAATAAAGGTTGGGGTCGCATGATCTGAAACAACTTCTGGTGTAATCAGAACTTTTCCGATTTCAGTCTTAGATGGAACTTCATACATGACTGGCAACAGAACTTCTTCCATGATGGCGCGAAGTCCGCGGGCTCCAGTGCCACGCTTAATAGCTTGATCTGCAATCACATCTAAGGCTTCGGGTTGAATTTCAAGTTCGATATCATCCATGTCAAATAAGTGCTGATATTGCTTAACTAGCGCATTCTTTGGTTCGGTAAGAATTTGTAGAAGTGCAGCTCGGTCTAAATTCTCGACGCTTGTGACAATTGGTAAACGGCCAATAAATTCAGGAATCATTCCGAACTTCAGTAAATCTTCAGGCATGACATCTGCGAATAAATCTTGCGATTTCTTATCAGCTTCACTTTGTAGGGTTGCATTAAATCCAACGCCAGCTTTCCCTTTGCGACCTTCAATGATCTTCTCAAGACCAGCAAAAGCGCCACCAACAATAAATAGCACATTTGTTGTATCAATTTGAATAAATTCTTGATGTGGGTGTTTGCGCCCACCTTGTGGCGGAACTGATGCAGTAGTGCCTTCGAGTATCTTTAATAAAGCCTGTTGTACGCCCTCACCTGATACATCTCGAGTAATTGAAGGGTTCTCACTCTTTCGAGCAACTTTATCGATCTCATCAATGTAAATAATTCCAGTTTCAGCTTTCTTAACATCGAAATCTGCTGCTTGAATTAATTTAAGCAGAATATTTTCAACGTCTTCACCCACATATCCAGCTTCAGTTAAAGCAGTTGCATCCGCAATTGCAAAAGGCACGTTTAACATTTTTGCCAATGTTTGCGCTAGTAAAGTTTTGCCGCAACCTGTTGGACCTAATAAGAGGATATTGCTCTTCGCGAGTTCAACGCCATCTTCGCGTTTTCCATCACCCGATTTAATGCGCTTGTAATGGTTATAGACCGCAACCGATAAAGATTTCTTAGCGCGGGTTTGTCCGATCACATATTGATCAAGGAAATCAAAAATCTCGGTTGGTTTAGGTAGCTCTTGGATTCCAAGGGAGGTGCTCTCACTTAGCTCGTCTTCGATAATTTCATTACAGAGTTCGATGCACTCATCGCAGATATATACGCCAGGACCAGCAATTAATTTCTTAACTTGCTTCTGTGTCTTTCCGCAGAAAGAACACTTAAGCAGGTCACCGCTTTCACCGATGCGCGTCATTACGTCCTCTTCTCAACGTGGGGAATCCGTTGCGCTAAGGGTACGCGTAAGCGCTTTATTGCGTCGTGATTAGTGCGCGTAAATTACTAAAAAGCTGTTCGCTCTTAGAGTAATTACTTCTTTGAAGCTTTGCGCGAAGCGAGAATTTGATCGATTAATCCGTATTCAACTGCTTCAGCTGAAGTAAGGATTTTGTCGCGTTCAATGTCTTTAGCAATATCTTCTCTTGCTCGTAACGAGTGCTTAGCTAACATTTCTTCCAGGAGTGTGCGCATGCGCATAACTTCTCGAGCTTGAATTTCAATATCGGACCCTTGTCCGCCGCCTTCGCTATATGGCTGGTGAATCAAAATTCGTGAGTGTTCCAGCGCATAGCGTTTTCCAGCAGTTCCGCCGGCAAGTAACACTGCGGCAGCAGAAGCAGCTTGGCCAAGACAGATGGTCATCACATCTGGGCGAACAAATTGCATCGTGTCGTAAATAGCAGTTAGCGCGGTAAAAGATCCACCAGGTGAGTTGATGTACATCATGATGTCGCGATCTGGATCCATGGATTCCAAAGTCAAAAGTTGCGCCATCACATCGTTTGCAACGGTGTCATCAATTGCTTGGCCTAAAAAAATAATCCGCTCTTCGAATAACTTCGTATAAGGATCTAGACGTTTATATCCGTAGCTGGTGCGCTCTTCAATTGTTGGGAGCACATAACGATTTACTTGATTTATCAGGTCGGATTGTTTCATCGAGCGGTACCGCCACTTCCTGCTACTTGGCCTGCAGATTTCACAACGTGATCCACAAATCCATATTCCTTTGCTTCTTGGGCAGCAAACCAACGGTCGCGATCTGAATCAGCTTCAATTGTTTCTACCTTTTGACCCGTATGGAATGCGATTAATTCAGCCATTCCTTTTTTAGTGAAAGACATCTGTTCTGCTTGAATTTTGATATCACTTGCAGTTCCGCCAATACCACCAGAAGGTTGGTGCATCATTATTCGTGCATGTGGCAACGCATAACGCTTTCCAGCAGCGCCAGCACATAATAAGAATTGACCCATTGATGCAGCAAGACCCATTGCAACAGTTGCAACGTCATTCTTGATGTATTGCATGGTGTCATAAATCGCCATACCTGCAGAGATAGAACCACCAGGTGAGTTAATGTAAAGATAAATATCTTTATCTGGATCTTCGGCAGCGAGCAATAACATTTGTGCAGCGATGGCGTTGGCCATGGAATCTTCGACAACCGAACCAAGGAAAATAATTCTTTCCTTTAATAATCGGTCATAAACTCGATCTTCCAATCCGCCCGCACTTGTTTGTGCTGAGCGAGATTGTGGCGTTATAAGCTCCACGATTTCCTCCATCTGTTCTGGTATTGACCCTAACAATCTTTACGCGCAATTGCTTCCTGATAAACCAAAAATGCTGCAAAAAGCTCGCTTGTTCGCTTAGAGCGGAGCGGTTATTCGGTTGGTTCAGTTAATTCAGGCTTAGGGCGAAGCGCTTCTAAATCAACTTTGCGACCTGACGCATCTTCAACAGCAACTCGCTCTAAGGCAACTGCCAGCGCTTTAGTTCGAGAAACATCGGCTACGACGGAAGTGATCTGTCCGGAATTCGAAATCTCTTGTACGAATTGTTCTGGAGCCATTCCATAACGAGCAGATGAACGAATTAAATATTCCGTTAACTCGGCTTCTGAAACTTGTACATTTTCGGCCCTAACAATCGCGTCAAGTAAGAATTCCGTAGCCAAGCTCTTCTTTACCTCTTCAATAACTTCAGCACGATGATCGGTGTCATCTAGGCGATTTTCCTTCTCTAAGTGCGCCGTAACTTCTTCTTCGACGATTCCTTCAGGAATTGGTATTTCTAACGTATCAATCAATTGTTGAACCAATAGATCTCGAGCTTGTGCGCCTTGTTCCATGCTCTTTAATCGAGTTAGTCGCTCGCTCACGTCAGCACGGAGTTCGGTCAAAGTGTCGAATTCACTTGCAAGCTTTGCGAATTCATCATTTAACTCGGGAAGTTCACGAGTCTTTACGGCTTTTAGAGTAACGGTGACTTCACCAATTTCACCTTCAGCCATTCCGACAAGTGGAGCATTGAAAGTCTTCTGATCATCAACTTTAAGACCAATAAGTACTTCGTCTAATCCTTCAATCATCTTTCCAGATCCAACTTCATAAGAAATACCGTTGGCAGATCCGCCATCAATTTCTTTTCCATCTACTTTTGCAACTAAATCAATTGAAACAAAGTCGCCATTTGTGGCATCTTTTTCAACGGTAGTTAAGGTTCCAAAGCGAGCGCGAAGTGAATCAACCTGCTCTTCTATGTCTTTATCGGTTACAGCAACGTCATCTACCTTGATTGAAATCTTTGAAAAATCAGGAAGATTGATTTCTGGGCGAACTTCGACTTCAACCGTAAATGCAATTTTCTTATTATCTTCAAGCTCAGTGATGTCTACATTTGGACGGCCAACCGCAAGTACTTCGTGTTCACGCACAGCTTGGCTGTAAAAAACTGGAAGTGCGGCATTAATGGCTTCATCTAAAACTGATCCGCGACCAACGCGTTGATCGATCATTGCCTGTGGAACTTTTCCTTTTCGAAATCCTGGAATAACAATTTTCTCAGAAATGCTTTGGTAAGCGTCTTTTATGTGAGGTGCTAGCTCGCTGAATTCCAAATCAATAGATAACTTAACTCGGGTTGGAGAAAGTTTTTCAACGGCGCTTTTCCCGGAACTCCTTTTTTACAGTTTTATTCTTGGTCGAGAACTTTTGGGAATTTGGTCGGGGCGGAGAGATTCGAACTCTCGGTCTCCTGCTCCCAAAGCAGGCGCGCTAGCCACTACGCTACGCCCCGCGGCGCAATGTGAGAGTCTAGACGAGAAATTCCCAAGTTATTACCTCACCCGATAACCTATGCCCCTCGCAGAAGAATCCTCCGCGAGAAGCAATACCGCGTAAACAACGCGGGCGTAGCTCAATGGTAGAGCTCCAGCCTTCCAAGCTGGCCATGCGGTTTCGATTACCGTCGCCCGCTCCATTTTTTCTTGGAGTTTATTTAGCCAATACTTCCCACTAAT
>CAZMNB010000071.1:0-5659 GCA_964567545.1 uncultured Bifidobacterium sp.
ACCAATATTTAATATTAATTGCATAGATATCCAGCAACCAATCCCAGCAGTTGCATATTTTTCAAAACTAGTGCTTGCACCGAGCGCCACTTTGAAAATCGAAAGAATCAATCCGGAAAATAAAAGTAGTACTGCGAGTGTTCCCAAGAGTCCGAGCTCTTCGCCAATTACTGAAAAAATAAAATCAGTATGAGCTTCAGCCAAAGTTCCCCACTTTTGTCTGCTTGCACCTAAACCAATTCCAAAGAACCCGCCCGAAGCCAAGCCCATTAAACTATGAGCTGGCTGCCAACCAACCCCCTTGTAATATTTCACTGAAAATGGATCTAGCAACGCAAAAAATCTATTTAAGCGATTTCTATGGGTTAAAACTAAAACTGCAACTACTAGTCCACCTGCGCCACCCGCGATTGATAAATCTTTCAGTGGAACCCCAGCGATAAATAGGATTCCGCCAAAAATCAACCCTACTACTACTGCAGTGCCGAGGTCTTTTCCTGCATAAATTAAAGCTTCAATTAATAAGAATCCTGGGGTGAGCAAAACCCATATATTAGATTTAATTCCTTGAGCAATTTTTTGATCGTGTAACCGGAGCCGAGCCGCACACCAAATAATAAAGCCCATTTTTGCAAACTCGCTCGGCTGAATGGTAAAACCCGCCAAGCTTATCCAGTTGGTATTTCCGTTTACATTCTTACCTAAACCTGGAACTTGCGGCAAGAGTAGAAAAATACATGATGCAACTAAAGAAAGTGGAGCAATTCGATCCCACAATTTAATCTTTAATTTCATTGCCAAATAACCTACTAATAAAGCTATTACCAGAAAAAAAGCCTGTCTTCCAACGATTGAGAAGGAATTTCCAGTTTCATGCAATGACCGAACCGCAGATGCCGAAAGCACCATTATTAAACCAAGACCGGTTAAAGCCGTTATCGAGATTAAGATTAAATAGTAAGATGCTTCGGGCTTGGCTAAAAAGTTCCGCTGCTTAGACATTTTTTGCCACTAACTCAGTAACGGCAGCTTTAAAAGCATCACCGCGATGTGAATAAGAATTAAACTGATCCATGGACGCGCAAGCTGGCGCAAGCAGTACCGTATCACCTGGTTTTGCAAGCGTTTTTGCCAATGTAATTACTTCTAGCATTACCTGATCGCCAGTTCCAGGATTAGAAATCAAATGCACCGGAATTTCAGGCGCAAATTTTTTCAGCGCAATTTCGATAATGCCACTATCTTTGCCAATCAAAATAACTTCTCGAAATCTGGTTTTCCCGCGCATTATCAGATTGTTCATATCCGCACCTTTCGCCAAACCCCCCGCAATCCAAATTGAAGAAGATTGTGAATTTAGCGCGGCCAATGCGGCATGTGGATTGGTGGCTTTTGAGTCATTTACCCACTTGATATTGTTTTGATCTAGCACAAGTTCTAATCGATGGTGGTCTAATTCAAATTCCTTTAACCCTTTTTGCACCTTTTCTGGAGAAATTTTTAGCGCTCTAGCCAGACCACCTGCAGCTATTGCATTTAATACATTATGTGGAACTGTCGGTGAAATGTCAGACAATTCGCCAATAACTTCGGCCGAATCGCCATCGCTAAACGCTCTATCGATCAATAAGTTTTCTACCAATCCCAATTCGCCTATTCTTGGTGTCTCCAAGGAGAAATAAATTTTCTTTCCAGTATAACTAGTTGAATATTTAGTAACTTCGGGGTCACTTAGGTTAAGCAGTGCCATTTTTGACATTTCCAGCATTTTTGCTTTCGACTTGGCATAATTTTCAAATGAACCATGCCAGTCAATGTGGTCATCAGCAATATTTAAAATACATCCGATCTCAAACCGTGCCTCTTTTGACCATTCGATTTGGAACGATGAAAGTTCTAAAGCTAGAACCTCATAATTATTTGGCGAGGTAACCGCGGAAATCACAGTCTCTCCCACATTTCCGCATGCGATACCGTTAATTTCAGCAGCACGGAATATCGATGCCACCATTTGGATAGTGGTGGTTTTACCGTTTGTGCCTGTAAGTGCAATCCACTTTTGATTTGGTGCAATCTCCAGTTTTACTCGCCAGGCTAGGTCTATCTCGCTAATTATTTCAATATTCAGTTTTTGGAAGGCCAAAATAAAGGAATGATCTTTTCGCCAACCCGGTGACACGCATACTAAGGAAAAACCAGAGATTTCATCGTGCGGAATTTTCGTTTTAACATTTGCGCCAAGGTTTTTTTCGTCAAATAGCTCAACATTTGCGCCATAACTTTTTAAGAAATTAAACATTGCGCTGCCAGTCACGCCCGCTCCAATAATGGCAATATTTTTATTTTTAAGTGACTCGAGAAAGGACATGATTATTTAAGCAACAACCCATTGTGCGTAAAATAAGGCCAACCCGGCAGCAACGGATAACCCGGCAATAATCCAAAATCTAATTACAATAGTTACTTCGCCCCACCCCAGTAGCTCAAAATGATGTTGCAAAGGCGCCATTTTAAATACCCGCTTACCACCGGACAATTTAAAGTAGCCAGTTTGGATAATTACTGAGAGGGTAATAATTACAAATAGGCCGCCAAGCGGGATTAAAAGTAGTTCGGTGCGAAGCGTCATTGCTAATCCGGCAAGCGCGCCACCTAGAGCAAGCGAACCAGTATCGCCCATAAAAATTCGAGCGGGTGAAGCGTTCCACCAAAGGAATCCACAACAAGCACCGCTGAAAGCCGCCGCTAATACTGCCAGATCAAGCGGGTCTCTTACGTTATAACATTTTGGTCCCAGATTAACTGCGCAACTTTGGCCAAATTCCCAGACTCCAATTAAAACAAATGCTAAGAAAGTCATAACGGCAGCTCCAGTTGCCAAACCATCTAAACCATCGGTGAGGTTTACGCCATTACTTGAAGCGAGCACCATGAAAATTGCCCAGATGACCACCACCACCGCGCCTAATTTAATTGAGGTGTCTCTAACTGCCGAAAGGTTTAGTGACATTGGCGTTAAATCATTTTCATCTGGAAAGCGAGTTGCAAAGATTCCAAATAACGCAGCTAACATTGCCTGACCTGCAAGTTTTTGTTTGCCAGATAATCCCAAAGATTGTTTCCGCGAAACTTTAAGCCAATCATCGATAAATCCAACGGTGCCAAGACCTAAAACTAATCCAAGTACCAGAAGTGCCGAAATACTCAACCGCACTCCGGTTGCTAGATGGCTTACAAAGAATCCGACGAAACTAGCAAAAATTAGAATTAGCCCGCCCATAGTAGGAGTGCCACGTTTTACGTGATGAGTTGTTGGCCCATCATCTCGAATGATTTGCCCATAACCACGTTTTGCCAGAACTTTAATGAGCGCTGGCGTTCCAAAAAAACTCAAAAATAGTGAAATCGCGCCGGCAATCAGAATTCCTTTCACGACGACTCCTCCGGCTCGTTTACCCGATTGCGCCAAAACTTAGCGATTTCAGCGGCGATTATCTCAAGATGTTCGGCTCTCGAGGCTTTTACAAGTATCACGTCGCCCACTTCAAAATGAGAAAAAAGTTCAACGGCAGCGCTTTGCTGAGCATAATAATGCGAAACCATTTCCATAGGTTCTGGAGCCCGATAATTCAGATTGCCGATTGCCACTAAATGATCGATGTTTAGCGCAGCTGCGGCAGAGGCAACCTCTGCGTGCGCGCTCTCTGAGAGAGTTCCTAGTTCATGCATTGTTCCTAAGAAGGCCCAGGATCTACCGCCGCGTTCTTGACTCAAGAGCGCCAATGTTCGGAGCGCTGCAATCATGCTCTCTGGATTGGCATTATAAGAATCATTAATAAGTAGCAAACCGTTCTCTTCGCTTATTTCCATCCGCCACTTGCTAGTCATTTCGGCGGTGGAGAGAGCCGATGCAATAACTTCGATTGGAATACTTAATGCGGTGGCTGCCGCGGCCGCAGCAAGCGCGTTAGCGACTTGGTGCATCCCTGCAATTCGAAGTCCAACTGCTTCTCTTCCCTGTGGCGTAACTAGATCAAAGTGAGCATAACCTTCTCGGTATTCCACGTCAGCTGCTCTAATATCTACTTTTCCATTCTCACCGAAAGTTAGAACTTTTGCGGAAGTATTAGAGACCATTTTTGGCGTAAATTCATCATAATTTCCCAGAACCGCAAAATCTTTAGACGAAAGTCCAACTACCATTTCATTTTTTGCGATGGCAATATTTTCGCGAGATCCAAATTCCCCAAGATGTGCACTACCTACTTTTAGCACAACTCCCACGTTTGGCTTTGCTAATTGAGTCAATTTTGCAATGTCGCCAATATTTCGAGCTCCCATTTCTACAACGCAAAACTTTGTATCTAGAGAACATCTCAAAATAGTTAATGGTACGCCCAGTTCGTTATTGTAAGAACCGAATGGTGAAACAGTTTTACCTACCGCACCTAAAATGTGAGAGAGTAAATCTTTTGTGGTTGTCTTACCTTGTGATCCAGTTATTGCTACAACTTTCAAATCTTTAACATTTAATCGAACATAGTTCGCGAGTTTTCCAAGTGACTCTAAGACATTAGCCACTCTTATGGATGGGGCAGCAACTTCACGTGAAACTAATGCAAAAACTGCACCACCTGAAATAACCTCACCGATGTAGTCGTGGCCGTCACTAGACCCGCCCGATAACGCTACAAATGCACCGCCTTTGATCAGCGTTCTCGAATCAAAAAAGAAATCTCCAGCAAAAATGATTTTTTCATCAATCCCTTTAATTTCTCCACCAACAATCTCAGCAATTTTTTTGATTGTTAATGGAATCATGATTTACCTTCAATTGCTTGCGCTAGTTCTATCCGATCATCAAAAGGTTGGATTACGCCGGCGATTTCCTGACCGATTTCATGGCCTTTTCCCAGCAAAAGCACAGTATCTCCGGGATTGGCAAGAGAGACTGCATATGCAATTGCACTTTTTCGATTTTCAATCACTTTTGATAATGGTTGTAATTTCAATCCATCAGTCATTGATTTAAGGATGGAAGTTGGCGATTCGCTTCGTGGGTTATCGCTAGTAAAGATTGCGACATCTGAACCATTTATAAGGGCGGCGCCCATTAAAGGCCGCTTTGTTAAATCTCGATCACCACCACAGCCAAGTAATGCGATGACTCTGCCAGCGGTAAATCTCTTCGCCGTTTCCAACACGCGAGCAACTGCATCTGGAGAATGCGCGTAATCCACAAAAGCCCCAAAGTTTTGCCCAAGATTTATCGGTTGTAACCGACCTGGTGCGCCAGTCATCGACTGCATCTGCGTGCCAACAAAAATTGGATCTAAACCGCTCTCCACCGCAAGTGCGACCGCCATGATTGCATTCTCTAAATTGTATTCGCCAAATAGTGGCAACTTCCCCTCAATTAGAATTCCACCAATTCCACGAATTGAAACTTCGTATCCATGTAACGTTGCAATGGCAGAGTCAAAATACCAATTCGCTTCACGATTGAATTTAGAAAGTGTGATCACTGGGATTTCCGAATCTGATGCGAGTTTTTCGCCATACACGCTATCAATATTTATGAAACCTTTGTCCGCATATTCAAAATTGAAGAGTGATTTCTTTGCTTGGTAGTAGTTTTCCATCGAACCGTGAAAATCTA
>CAZMNB010000072.1:0-5490 GCA_964567545.1 uncultured Bifidobacterium sp.
CATCTGGAAACAACCATCACCATCTATTGCCCAAACGGTCGTATCCGGTGCCCCCACTTTTGCACCCATTGCCGCTGGAACTGCGTACCCCATCGTGCCCGCACCACCAGAGTTCAACCAAGTACGTGGCTTTTCATATTTAACAAATTGCGATGCCCACATTTGGTGTTGGCCAACACCAGCAACATAAATTGAATCTGGACCAGATATCGCACCAATTCTTTCAATTACATATTGCGGCGAAACGCTGCCGTCGGCAGGGTGGTCATAACCCACTGGATATTTTGCGCGAAGTGAGCCCATTTGGTTCCACCAGTGCGTTAAATCTGGTTTTGATTTCTTGAACTCTGCTTCTAGCGCTGGAATTAGCGCAGTAATGGCTTCGCCAACATCGCCAACGATTGCTACATCTGCAAAGCGATTCTTACCAATTTCGGCTGGATCGATATCGGCATGAATAATTTTGGCGTTAACTGCGAAGGTAGAAAGTTTTCCAGTGACACGATCATCGAAGCGAGCGCCTAACGTAATTAGTAAGTCGCTCTTTTGAAGTGCAGTAACTGCAGCAACAGTTCCATGCATCCCTGGCATACCAAGGTGTAACGGGTGGCTATCTGGGAATGCACCACGTGCCATCAAAGTTGTAACAACTGGTGCGCCAGTTAGTTCAGCGAGTTTTAATAACTGCTTGCTCGCATTAGCTTTAATTACTCCGCCACCAATATAAAGTACAGGTTTTTTGGATTGCGCGATTAAAGCTGCCGCATCAAGAATGGCTTGGTTATCAGGTTTAGTTTTAGGGTTATAGCCAGCTAAATTAATTTTCGATGGCCAATTAAAGTCGGTCATTTTCTGAAGCGCATCTTTAGCAATATCAACTAGAACCGGACCGGGGCGTCCAGTGCTTGCAATGTGGAACGCTTCTGCAATTGCCTGCGCAATATCACCTGGGTTTGTGATTAAATAATTATGTTTTGTGATCGGCATAGTGATGCCGCGGATATCAGCCTCTTGGAAAGCATCTGTTCCAATTGCAGCCGAAGGAACTTGACCAGTAATTGCTACCATTGGAACGGAATCCATTGCAGCATCACCAATTGGTGTAACTAGATTTGTTGCCCCGGGGCCCGATGTTGCGATGCAAACGCCTACCCGGCCAGTTACTTGGGCATATCCAGTCGCGGCATGGCCAGCACCTTGTTCATGGCGAACCAAGATATGGCGAATCTTTGAATCGTAGATCGGATCGTATGCAGGAAGAATTGCACCGCCTGGAATTCCAAACATGACATCAACGCCAGCGTGCTCAAGTGATTTCACTAGGGCTTGCGCACCAGTTACTTGGTTACTCATTCCGATCTACTCCTTTCCTTAACTAATTAACTCCACTAACAGAAAAACCCTCAGTTTTAACTGAGGGTAGCGCGGGATCTGATATTTCTAGATCGCGCGCTCTTGAATCACCACTGAAGTAGTTAGGCTTTTCATGGCTAAATTATCGCGCACCCCCACGGGACTAGTCAACCCATGAGATGCGCATCTCAATATATGGCCATGCCTCTCTGGAAATTCAACTACTACTAATCGTGAGAAACTTCGCATAATGATTTCAACAGCGAGCCTTGAATTACGAGCTGGGGCTCGATTACTCGTCAGCGGAGTATCCGTTCGCATTAACCATGGCGACCGTGTGGGATTTGTTGGCCGAAATGGCGCTGGAAAAAGTACGCTAGCAAAAGTGCTAGCGGGTGAAACTCAACCTGCAGGTGGCCAAGTAATTCGCACCGGGATGATTGGTTATCTCCCCCAAGATCCGCGCACTGGTGATGAAGCGGGTTCTGTTGTCGAACGCATTCTTTCCGTTCGCGAACTTGATCAAATTGTTTCGCGAATGCGAAAAGCCGAAGAAGCAATGTCAATTGCACAAGGTGATGAATTAGAAGTTGCTATGACCCGATACACCAGAGCTGAAAATGAATTTAGTATCGCCGGCGGATACGGCGCAACCGCCGAAGCTGAATCTATTGCAATGAGTTTAGGTATACCAGAACGGTTATTTGAGCAACCGCTGGAATCACTAAGTGGCGGACAACGCCGTCGTATTGAATTAGCCAGAATTTTATTTAGTGGAGCCGATACCCTGCTTCTTGATGAGCCAACTAACCATTTAGATGCTGACTCGGTAGTTTGGCTCCGTGATTATTTAATGAAGTATTCAGGTGGTCTAGTAATTATCAGCCACGATGTAAATCTAATTGAAACCGTTGTAAATAAGGTTTTTTATTTGGATGCAAATCGAAATGTAATTGACGTTTACAACATGGGTTGGAAAAAGTATCTGCAACAACGTGAGCAAGACGAACATCGTCGAAAGATCGATCGGGCAATTGCTGAAAAGAAAGCGGAGATATTAGAGAAGCAAGCCGAGAAGATGCGCGCAAAAGCCTCTAAGGCAAAAGCTGCGCAAGGTATGTTCCGTCGCGCCGATAAATTGCGTTCCGAACTAGCCGACGTTCGCAAAGTTGATAAAGTCGCAAAACTACGATTCCCAACGCCATCACCATGTGGCAAAACTCCACTTACTGCGACTGCGCTTAGTAAGTCTTATGGATCCCTTGAAGTATTTACCGACGTTGACCTCGCAATCGACAAAGGATCTCGAGTTGTGATTTTGGGGCTTAACGGTGCAGGTAAAACCACGCTACTAAAAATGCTCGCGGGCGAGTTAGAGCCCGATACTGGTGAAATTATTCCGGGGCATGGTTTAAAAATTGGCTACTACGCACAAGAGCATGAATCACTCGATTACGAACGAACTATATTAGAAAACATGAACAGTACCGGCGTTGATTTGAAAGATGCGCAAGCGCGAAGCGTGCTTGGCTCTTTTCTTTTCACTGGCGATGATGTTCATAAGCCAGTCAAAGTTTTAAGTGGTGGTGAGCGCACTCGGCTTGCGTTGGCGCTTCTAGTTGTTAGCGCTGCAAATGTATTACTACTTGATGAGCCTACAAATAACTTAGACCCAGCATCGCGTGAAGAAATCTTGGCAGCGCTTGGTGAGTATCAAGGTTCAGTAATTTTGGTTTCGCATGATGAAGGTGCGGTTTTATCGCTAAAGCCAGATCGAGTTTTATTGCTTCCAGATGGTGATGAAGATTTATGGAACGAAAACTATCTGGACCTGGTGGAGATTGATTAGTCGCAAACTGCGCCATTTGATGCAGATCCAACTAATTTCGAATACTTAGCAAGAACTCCGCGCTTAAATTTATGTGGAACTGGCTTAAAGGTGCGCTTTCGATCAGCTAATTCCTTCGCATCAACTAATAAATCTAATTGGCGCGTTATTGTATTAATGCGAATTCGATCGCCATCTTTAACAAGTGCGATTGGCCCGCAGTCAACCGCTTCAGGGGCAACATGGCCAACGCATAATCCAGTTGTTCCGCCCGAAAAACGACCGTCGGTAATAAGTAACACAGACTTTCCTAAACCAGCCCCTTTGATTGCACCAGTAATCATTAACATCTCACGCATACCTGGTCCACCTTTAGGACCTTCGTATCGAATTACGACCACATCGCCGGCTTGGATAGTTCCGTTTTCTAGCGCAACCATCGCAGATTGCTCGCGATCAAATACCCGAGCTGGTCCTTCAAATTCATCGACGCCAACCCCGGCAACTTTTGTTACAGCGCCGTCAGGTGCAAGTGAGCCATTAAGAATAGTGATTCCGCCACCCAGGGCCATTGGCTTAGAAGTTGCACGCAAAATTTCGCCATCTGGATCGGGTGGTGCAATATCAATTAAGTTCTCTGCCATAGTTTTGCCAGTTACCGTTAAACAATCACCATGCAATAACCCAGCATCTAGTAGCGATTTTAAAATTACTGGAATTCCACCTACTTTATCTACATCGCTCATCACAAAACGACCAAACGGTTTCAAGTCCCCCAGTAATGGAACTTTTGAACCGATGCGATGGAAATCTGCGAGGGTTAGATCCACATCAGCTTCGTGAGCGATCGCAAGTAAGTGGAGCACTGCGTTTGTCGAACCACCGAGAGCCATTACTGCGGTAATTGCATTTTCAAAAGCAGGTTTTGTGAGAATGTCTCGTGTCGTAATACCTTGGCGGATTAACTCAACTACTGCAGCTCCGGCTTTAACTGAGAATGCATCGCGACGACGATCTACTGCTGGTGGTGCCGCAGAACCAGGAAGCGAGAGACCGATAGCTTCGCCAACCGTTGCCATTGTGTTTGCGGTGTACATGCCACCACATGCGCCTTCACCTGGACAGATCGCGCGTTCAATTTTATCTACTTGATCTTGTGAAATTAACCCACGAGCGCAAGCACCAACTGCTTCGAATGCATCGATGATAGTTACATCTTTACCATCAACTTGACCGGGCAGGGTTGAACCTGCATAAACAAAAACGCTTGCAACATCGATTCGTGCCGCTGCCATCATCATTCCGGGAAGTGATTTGTCGCAACCAGCAAAAGTCACCATGCCATCTAAACGTTCGGCTTGCATAACAGTTTCAACTGAGTCAGCAATTACTTCTCTTGAAACCAGCGAGAAATGCATTCCTTCATGGCCCATTGAAATTCCATCAGATACAGAGATCGTTCCGAATTGCATCGGGAATCCGCCGGCATCGATAACGCCTTGACGCGAAGCTTTTGCTAAGCGATCTAGCGATAGATTACAAGGCGTAATTTCATTCCAAGAAGAAACAATTCCAATTTGTGGCTTTACCCAATCGCCATCTTTCATCCCAACTGCGCGCAACATCCCGCGTGCTGGTGCGCGTTCTAGGCCATCAGTTACTAAGCCAGAGCGTGGCTTCATTTTGTTTGCTGGAGTATCTGACATCTACGTATCCTACAAACCTTATTGCCCTAAATGTTTCAAAAGCAGTTCTCGTACTTTCGCAGCATCAGCTTGGCCTTGCGTGGCCTTCATTACTGCGCCGATCAAAGCGCCAGCGGCAGGGACATTTCCACCACGGACTTTCGCCGCAACATCTGGTTGGGCCGCAATCGCATTTTCAATTGCAGCCATAAGCGCGCCATCATCAGAAACAACTTTAATTCCACGTTTTTCAATTACTTGATTAGGGCGTCCTTCACCGGCGATCACACCTTCGATAACTTGACGAGCCAACTTGTCAGTTAATTCACCAGCAGCAACTAGCGCCACAATCTCGGCAACATCTTTCGGCGTAATTGCTAAATCAGTCGCAGCTACTTCTTTCTCGTTTGCAATTCGAGCAATTTCGCCAAGCCACCAACCGCGTGCTTTAGTGGGATCTGCGCCAAGAATTACCGTGGCTTCCACAATTTCTAATACATCTGCGTTAATCATCGAAGCCATTTCCTTATGTGGAACTGACTGTGATTCTTGTAGTCGCTTCCGGTGGGGTGTCGGTTTTTCTGGAAGTGATGCACGTAGTGTTTCTATCTAAACTGCGGCTGG
>CAZMNB010000073.1:0-5276 GCA_964567545.1 uncultured Bifidobacterium sp.
CGCTGGCAGCGCGTCGTGCGTATTTCACAGCATCTTCCGCCGATGCATCCAATACTTCGTTATAGATGTTGGTGTCTAAAACAGATGGAATGAAGTTTGGTCCAATTCCTTGAATTGGATGTCCACCCGGTGCGCCGCCATTTAGAATTGGTGATGCAGCTGGTTCAACTGCGAATATTTTGATATCTGGATTTTTCTCACGAAGAAAGTGGCCAACACCAGTAATCGTGCCGCCAGTACCAATTCCGGCAACTATTGCATCCACTTTCCCATCTAGATCTCGCCAAATTTCCATCCCCGTTGTTTTGCGGTGAATCTCTGGACCGGCTTCATTCTCGAATTGTCTAACCAATACCGCCCCGGTTGCACCGAGCTCTTCAGCTTTGGCAACCGCGCCGCGCATTCCTTCCTTTGCTGGCGTTAAAATTAATTGAGCGCCGAATGCTTTCAATAATGCGCGACGCTCTTTCGACATTGAATCTGGCATCGTCAAAATAGTTTTATACCCGCGAGCCGCCCCGACCATGGCCAGCGCAATCCCGGTATTTCCAGATGTCGCTTCAACAATCGTGCCACCTGGTTTTAGAGCACCACTTTTTTCAGCTGCATCAACCATGGCTATCCCGAGGCGATCTTTAACGGTGCTGGTTGGGTTATAGAACTCTAACTTCGCATAAACAGTCGCCACAGCCCCATCCATAATTCGATTGATTCTAACTAGCGGGGTATTTCCGTAAATTTCAGTAATGTCGTTATAAACCTTCATGGGCATCCATTTCTAAATTATTAGCGTTAATAAATTATTTATTTAAAAGAAGTTTTAATGGCAGCGCGCAACCAACCAGGTTGGCAAATCTAGAATTTAGCAAGCGCAAGAGTTAGCGCGATGAAGATCGATCACAATCCGGCGAGTAAAGAACCACGATTCGATTTTCAACATGGTGCAATTTTAGCCAAGGTTCCAGTTACGGCAACTTGCGAATGGTTTGCAAGTTAGCGTGTTTCGCGCCAATGTGAAGTCATTGGCAATCGTCGGTCTTTTCCGAAAGCCAACGCAGTTACTTTTGGACCAGGTGGATATTGACGTCGCTTAAATTCAGCACGATCCACCATTGAAATTACGCTTTTCGCAAGATCGCGATCAAAACCTGCTGCAACGATTGCATCAACGCTGCCTGCTTGTTCAATATAGATTGCGAGAATTTGGTCGAGAATCGGATACTCTGGCAACGCATCAGAATCTTTCTGTCCCGGCCGTAATTCAGCGCTCGGTTCTTTAAAAATTGAATTGGTCGGAATTGGTGGAGTTTCACCCCGTTTAATCGCTAGATCATTTCGCCATTTTGCAAGATTCCAGATATCAACTTTGAAAATATCTTTAATTGGGGCAAAGCCACCAACCGCATCGCCATAAAGGGTGGAGTATCCAACTGCTAATTCAGATTTATTTCCGGTTGCCAAAATTAAATGTCCTTCTTGATTAGATAACCCCATCAAGGTGGTGCCGCGAACTCGTGCTTGCAAATTCTCTTCCGCTAACCCATCTAGGTTTATTGAATTCAAATAGGCAGCCACCATCGGTTCAATTGAAATTACCCGATAGTTCAAACCGGTATTTAAAGCTAACGCGAGCGCATCTTCTAGCGAGTGGGTTGAGGAATATCGACTAGGTAAAGCAATTGCATGAACGGCTTGCGGGCCGAGCGCATCGACTGCAATTACTGCGACTAGCGCGGAATCAATTCCACCCGAAAGCCCTAAGGCAACGCTCTTAAAACCATTTTTGCTTACATAATCTTTAAGTCCCAAAACGAGCGCTTCCCAAATTTCACCATAACTATCAAGCTGAATTGGCTTTCCGATTTTAACTTTTTCATATTTTGCAATTGGAATATCAGTAATCACGATATCTGGATTAGCAGAGCCCACTCGGGCTTCTAGATCTACCAGGGCTAAACCTTCGACAAATTGGGGTGAGCGCGCAATTAATTTTCCGGAAGCATCTACGACCATTGAGTCGCCATCAAAAACTAAATCGTCTTGGCCACCAACCATATTTACATAGACAAGGGGTGCACCAATTTCACGTGCCCGTCGAGCGGCCAATTCCAACCGTTGATCGTCTTTCGCCTTTTCAAACGGACTCCCATTTGGCACTAATAACAAGCCAGCGCCGCGATTAGCCAATTCGGCAACTGGGCCGCCGTCTTGCCAAATATCTTCGCAAATTGCAAAGCCGATATCGATACCGTGAACTCTTGCAATTAACGATTTGTTGCCCGGCGTAAAATTTCGAAACTCATCAAAGACGCCATAATTTGGGAGATGGTGCTTGATATATTTAGCCTTGATGCCACCGCGATGAATAATTGCAATCGCGTTCTGCGGAGATCCGCTCTCACTTTCATCTAAATACCCAACAACTGAAACTAAATCTCCGAATTCGGATTCCGTTAACGCGAGCGCTAACTCGCCAATTGCGCGACGCGAACCATCTCGAAAGGAGGGCCGCATCGCTAAATCTTCAACCGGATATCCGGTTAGGACCATCTCCGGAAATAACACGATATGAGCACCGCCCGATTTTGCATGGCGAGCAAATTTAAGAATTAACTCGCGATTGGCCGATAAGTCGCCAACTGTCGGGTTGACTTGGGCTAACCCAACTCGAATTGGGGCGATTGCGGTATTCACCGTTCAAGAGTATCTCGATACAATTAATCCGCACGTTCCGGTAACCCGGGGACCATTTTGGCCTCGAGGATGAAGGGAATTTCCGATGAGCCGTTTCACAATTGCCGATTTAGCCGCCTGGAAAAAACGCGGGAAAAAGTGGGCGATGCTCACCTCCTATGAATCGATGACCGCATCTATCTTTGATGGCGCAGGTATTCCGGTCCTGCTAGTAGGCGATAGCGCCGGTAATAATTTCCTGGGCGAAGCGAACACCATTCCAGTTACCGTTGATGAATTGATTCCACTTGCCCGAGCCGTGGTCCGAGGTTCGGAAAGCGCGTTAATTGTGGCAGACCTTCCGTTTGGTTCCTATGAAGCGAACCCGGCGCTAGCGCTTTCCACTTCAATCAGGTTTCTCAAGGAAGCAAAGGCTCACGCCGTAAAACTTGAAGGTGGGGCGAGGGTTACTGAGCAGATAAAAACTTTGGTGGCGGCTGGCATTCCGGTTATGGGGCATCTTGGTATGACTCCCCAATCGGTAAATGCATTTGGCGGCTTCAAAGTGCAAGGTCGAAATGGCGATGGCGCAAAAATTCTTGCTGATGCAAAAGCTATTGAAGATGCTGGATGTTTTGCGATAGTCCTTGAGTTGATCCCAGCAGAATTAGCTGCCCAAATAACGCGAGAATTAACAATTCCCACGATTGGAATTGGTGCGGGAAAAGAATGTGATGCGCAAGTATTGGTCTGGACTGATTTAATGGGGATCACGATTAACCCACCTAAATTTGCGCGGGCATATCGGAACTTGCGCGCCGAGATGACTGTTGCAGTAAGTGAATGGGCTAACGACGTAGAATCGGGAACCTTCCCGGGAGAGAAAGAAACTTTTCATTAAAAAACTCGCAATCGATATTTCGCCACTTCGAAAATATCGCGATTTCCGCTACCTCTGGACCGCCGGCTTGGTCACCCATTTTGGCTCGATGATCACATATGTAACACTCCCCTTCCAAATTAAAGAGTTAACCCATTCTTTTTTGGCCGTCGGGCTGATGGGTGTAGTCGAACTGGTCCCGCTAATAATTTTTGGACTTTATGGTGGCGTCTTAGCTGATGCAGTTGATCGAAAGAAAATGGTTTGGGCAACTGAGTTTGCGGCGCTAGTTATGACCTCACTTTTGCTGATTAATTCCATCTTGCCAAACCCGAATTTGGTGCTCATCTACGTCGTGGCCGGCGCTTTTGCTGCCCTAAATGGGTTGCAACGACCCAGTATGGATGCAATCTTGCCGAGGATTGTTAGCCATGAAGACCTACCCAGTTCGAGCGCTTTAATGAGTTTACGCGGGCAATTTGGGGTAATTGTGGGCCCAGCGGTCGCTGGAATCGTGATTTCCTCCGTTGGCGCTACTTATGGCTACTTGCTAGATGTAATTACCTTTGTAATTGCTCTAATTTTCTTATTTAAGGTGCGAAATATCCCGCCTTCGGAAAATGCTTCGCCGCCATCACTGGCCAGTTTGGTTGAAGGGCTCAAATACGCCGTTACCCGAAGGGATCTGCTTGGAACCTATCTCGTTGACTTAGCTGCGATGTTCTTTGCGATGCCAAATGCGCTCTTCCCATTTTGGGCAGACCAAGTCGGCGCACCTTGGGCACTTGGATTTTTTTATGCCGCTGGAACAATTGGTGCAACTCTTGTTACTTTAACCAGTGGCTGGATTAGAAATTATCCGCATCATGGAAAAGCGATCACGCTTGCAGCCCTCGGCTGGGGGGTCGCAATTTCGCTAGCGGGCGTGACAAATTCACTACCCTTAGTTTTATTTTTTCTAGTTTTAGCTGGCGCATCCGATATGGTCAGTGCGCTTTTCCGGGCGGCAATCTGGAATCAATCAATTCCAGATGAACTTCGTGGACGAATGGCGGGCATCGAACTACTCTCCTATTCGGTAGGTCCACTCGGTGGCCAAGCCAGAGCTGGTGGAATGGCCGCTGCAACTTCTCTAAAAACATCAGTTGTAGGAGGCGGCATGTTATGTATCGCTTTAGTTTTTGCAATTTCTTCAGCAATGCCTTCGTTCCGTAGCTACGATGTTAGAGATAACAAATTTGCCGTCGAGCAGGCCAAAATTCGACAAAAACGAGAAAATATTTAAAATATTTTTTATATTACTGATGCGTTAAGTTAAGTAACTAATTGACTAAAAAAGTCGATTTTTGATGAAAACTCACTTTTTACGCGTAAAAGTTATAACTTTTTTCACTTAATTTTCTAATGAGTGCACAATTTTTTTAAAAAACCAATTGCGACACGCACCATATTTTTTAGCCAAAATAGTGGAAAGTTTCGCTAAATACTGTCAGGCTATGCCTTGAACAGGTTCGGTGACGGATCGAACCATTCCGATAGGAGATCTACGTGGCTGCAAAGCGTCGTAAGAAAGCTGCTGTTAAAAAAGCAGCACCAAAGCGTCGTCGTAAAAAGGCTGCTGCTAAGGCTGCCCCAAAGCGTCGTCGTAAAAAGGCTGCTGCTAAGAAAGCAGCACCAAAGCGTCGTCGTAAGAAGGCTGCTGCAAAGGCTGCCCCAAAGCGTC
>CAZMNB010000074.1:0-5251 GCA_964567545.1 uncultured Bifidobacterium sp.
TGAATGTCATATTTTCAGTAGGCGCTGGTTTGTTAACAGCAATTTTGGTAAATAAGAAATTTAGAGGAAGAGGCGGAATTCGCGCACTTATGACAGCGCCGTGGGCTTTCCCAGACATTGCGTCGGTAATTATTTTTATCTGGATTTTAAACTCTGCTTTTGGAGTAGTTGGAATTTTGAATCAACACCTACCGTTTGATACATCTGGTGGCTGGTTAACTTCTAGCCCTTATGCATTCGTTTCGATCATTGTGATGTCGATGTGGAAGACCTTTCCATTTTATAGCATTGTATTTCTAGCAGCGTTACAAGGCGTGCCTGAAGATTTAACTGAGGCAGCAACCGTTGATGGTGCTGGCCCATTTCAGAGATTTAAGACAGTTACATTGCCAAGCATTCGTCCCACATTCGTTCTACTAGCGCTGTTGGCTTTCATCTTCGCATTCCGTCAATTCAGCATGATTTATTTAACCACTGGTGGCGGCCCAGAACGCGATACCGAAACCTTAGTTCTTGCAGTTTATAACACCGCATTCAAGTATTACGATCTAGCTCTCTCCTCTGCAATCGGAGTTGTTGGATTGATAGTTACTTTTGTGATTGCAGTAGCTTTTCTTGCGCTGCAATCTCGAGCCGAGAAGGTTAATTCATAATGGCTATTGTAAGAGGGACAAAACTAAGCAATACGGCTCGTACAGCGCTACGTTACTTTGTAATTTTCTTAGTTAGTTTGCTAGTAATTTTTCCACTTTATTGGATGGTCGTTACAGCCGTACAAGCCCCAGAGGTCACACTTCGATATCCTCCTGTTTTATATCCAATTGACCCAAACCTAAAAGGTTTCCATGCAATATTTTTTGAAAAACAAATGGGAAGATGGCTGATAAATTCAGGTTTTGTTGCCATACTAACAACAGCAGTTACAACAGCTCTTTCTATACTTGGCGCATACGCGCTTTCTTGGTTTAAGTGGCGCGGCAAAGTCGCATTCGGTTTAATGTTGCTCTTCACTCAGATGTTACCTGAAGCGCTAATTGTAATTCCAATTTTTAAAATTTACAGTAATCTGCATTGGACCGACTCATTAGCAACACTTTCGCTAATTCATGCTGCGTTTGTTATTCCAGTTGGAGTTTGGATTCTCAAACCCGCATTTGAAGGAATTCCAAAAGAAGTTAATGAGGCGGCGCAGATTGATGGTTGTACGCCTATGGGTGTATTGCGAAAGATAATAATTCCACTATGTTCGCCAGCAATTCTTGCAGTAGGCGTAGTTGCGTTCTTTGCCAGTTGGGGTGAATATTTAATTGCGGTGACTATGATTTCAACAGAGGGCAAATACCCGGCCTCAGTAGGTCTGGCATCAACAATGTCCCAACTTGACACCCCAATTCAGACTTTGTTATCTGGTGCGATAGTTTATGGATTGCCACCAGTGATTCTCTACATGTTTATTCAACGTTTCGTGATTTCTGGCTTAACTGCCGGAGCTATTAAAGGTTAATAACTCAACTAAGAAGGAGGCTTGAAATGGTTGATAACAATGGTTCCCTTTGGCCGGCAATCCGAGACACTCCGGTTCCGCAAGGAGCAGTACATATTTGGTGGTTACTACAAGCTGGTTTTGTAATTAAAAGTCCGGGTGGTTTTACGGTTTGTATTGATGCTTACTTAACCGATTCGGTTAAAACTTCTTATGGAATTGGTAGAGGTTATCCAGCGCCACTTTCACCAGAGGAATCGGAATTTGATGCAGTAATGGCAACCCATTCACACGATGACCACCAAGATCCAGAAGCAATAATTCCATTCGCTAAACATTCAAAAACTCGCTACATCGGACCATTTAATGTAATAAAACTGGCACGTGCTGGCGGTTTTTATGGCGATCGCTCCGTTCTAATTAACCGAGGCGAAGTTGTCGAAGTTGGCGACATCAAGATTGAAGCGGTTTATGCGCGCCATATGTTTGAACCAGAGCCAACTCCAGATGCAGCTGGATATTTAATAACAGTAGGAAAGTGGCGGATTTATCATTCTGGCGATACTGAATATGATGCTCGAATCGTAGATGACACTGAAAACCGAACCGATGTTTCCCTTATCTGCATTAATGGAATTACCGGAAATATGGATACTAAAGAAGCAGCCTTCCTTGCTTGGCGTCAAGGTTGCCAAGTTGCAGTTCCGATGCACTTTGGTTTGTGGCGTGAGGATGAAGAATTTAATAAGACTGCAACTCTTGATTTGAATGAATTTACCGACACCTACAAACGTCTTGAACCAAGTGGCCGGGTATGGATTCCCGAACTTGGAAAACCGCTGGAGATGAAGTAGTTAGATCGTTTGTAAGCTCGGAATAACTTTCTTTATCTCGGAATAAGTAATGCTGCCTTCACGGAGCATTTTTGGTTTGCTATCAACACATGAAACAATGCTGGTTTGTTTAGTCGACTTGATAACACCAGAGTTAATGGCAATTTCTATTAGTTTCTTCGCCCTAGGGAGCAATCCAGGTAGCGATTTTAAAACTTTGCCATTCTTATCTTGCAAGGCGGTATAAATCACCGGACCCATTAACTCGGAAACTACATTTAATAGCGGATTGTTTGGCTTTCTAGCCATGACTGAGGCTGGGTTGGCATCTGCACCTAATGTGCAAGGCAGAACATCACTAGCTTTAAACTCAACATTCAATAGTCCGGGCCAAAAAACGGAAGTTAGTAACCGGTCGCGATCTGAAATTTCCACCAGATAAGAGAGCAAATCGCTTATATCATTCACAAAAATCGGGAAGGAAACATCTGAATCTAAATCTTTCAAGGATCTAAAAACCGCAACGCCATCAGAACTCGCCGGATCGGCAATCGCTACGTAAGCGCTTTCAACCGCGACAACAGCAACATTGCCTTCCCGTAATTTCTCGACCAATTCAAAGGCAATTTTTTGAATTTTGGATTTCTCACTCTTTTTTGGCGCTAATACTGTTTTCATTATTTACTATTTTAGGAATTTAATCATGGATGCGTCAACCTCAGCAATGGAATTAGTACCAAGTAGTTTCAATGTTCGTACCATCTGTGTCTGCAAAATTGTAAACGTCCGTTCAACACCGATTTTACCGCCTGCCATTAAGCCATATAAGTATGCCCGGCCAACCCAAGTGAAATCTGCGCCTAGCGCTTTTGCAGCAACGATATCGGCACCATGCATGATTCCAGTATCGATATGAAGTTCCATGGTTGATTTTAGTTCTCGTCTTACTTCTGGGAGCAATTCAAATGGAACTGGCGCGCGATCCAATTGACGGCCGCCATGATTTGAAAGTACAACTGCATCAACCCCGTAATCTGCGCATTTAAGCGCATCATCAAGACGTTGCACTCCTTTTACAATCAATTTCTTCTTCCAAATTGATCTAATCCACTTCAAATCTTCGTAAGTCATTGATGGATCGAACATAGTGTCCATCAATTGCGCAACTGTGCCATTCCAAGATTCAAGCGCTGCGAAATTTAGCGGTTCTTTAGTTAAGAAATTCCACCACCAGCCTGGACGCGGCAGTGCATTTAGAAAAGTATTTAAAGTTAGAGTCGGCGGAACTGTTAAACCGTTTTTTATATCACGCAATCTTGCACCAGCAACTTGGGCATCAACAGTTAACACCAGGCCTTCATAACCCGCGTTTTCCGCTCGCTTTATTAAATCTAAACTTCGCTCGCGATCTCGCCATAGATAAAGTTGAAACCAATTACTTCCGGTAGGCGCAGCTTCTTTAACTTTCTCAATTGAAGTTGTGCCCATTGTTGAAAGCGTGAATGGGATTCCGAAAGCGGCAGCAGTGGAAGCGCCAGCTTTTTCACCGTCTGTGTGCATCATCCGGGTAAAACCAGTCGGAGCGATACCTACTGGCATTTTGTAACTAATTCCTAGCATTATTGTTTCTAAAGAAACGCTTGAAACATCACGCAAGATATGTGGCGAGAACTCGACATTTTCAAAAGATTTCCGCGCTCGATTTAGCGAAATTTCCTGCTCAGCGGCACCATCGGTGTAATCAAATGGTCCACGAGGTGTGGCTCGCTTAGCGGCTAACCGAAGATCGTAGATTGTGTTTGATCTCTGTACGCGCCGTTTTTTTGGCGATAAAACTGGTTTACGAATGCTGAATAATTGTTTTAAATTATTCAATCGGTTGCTCTCTTTCAAAACCCTACCCTCGTTCCTTTTTTTGGTCCGCTAGCCGTAAGGCCTCTGTTTGAGCCGATAAGAATTCCTTAAATTTTTTCTTAGAATAGTTTTTTTGGATTTCTGATGGAGTAGATTTTATCGAATTAAAGCCCAAACGTTCAGTGGATTCACTTAAATTCTTATTAATTACAGCATGAGCAAGAATTGCGGAACCGCGAGTGGTGGTATCAGTATCTTCATATCGTGAGATTTCTCTTCCTAGAGTTTTTAACCGGATCTTTTCCCAGCGCTGATCATTTCCAGCATGGCCACCGAGTTTTATCAGCTCGCTTGCCGAACAGTTTAAAGTTTCTGCAGTTTCAATAACCTGCTTTTCAGCAAACGAAATACCTTCCAAAACCGATGCAGCTAGGTCAAATTTATTGGTTGCGCCGCCCATCCCATAAAAACCACCTTGCAAATCTGTGCGCCATAAGGGAGCACGTTCGCCATATATATAAGGCAAAAAGATAGGTAAATCAGAGCTTTCCGAGCGCTCTGCCAAGTTGATTGCCTCATCTTGAGTGGTCTCTAAGAGTGCGGAAAACCAAGCAATGGAACTTCCGCTCGATTGAGTTGGACCATAGGTAATAGCAAGAGGAGCGCAAGAATTAGGAATTATGTAGAGGGAACCGCCATCTTTAGGTGGCGTAGTTGTTGATGCACCGACGATTGCTGATGTTCCAGTAATTATAAATGAACTTGGTTCGCTCATTACGCCGAGAGCAACCATGCCACACATTGCATCTGACCAACCAATACTTACTGGGATTCCAACAGGTAACCCAAACTTTTTTGCAGCGGTGTCGCTTACTCCGCCACGACTTTCAAAACCATCTCCAAGTTCTGGAACTATTTTTGAATCCCAACCAATAAATTCTAATAAATTATTTATTGTTCTTTGTATAGAATTAACAAATTGTATCTGTTCATATACAGTAGCCCCAGCATGCATTCTTTCTTCTTTATGTTGAGCTAGTGACCATTTTAATTCATCATTTAATAAAGCAAATCTCCTCTT
>CAZMNB010000075.1:0-5092 GCA_964567545.1 uncultured Bifidobacterium sp.
CTGCGACCTACCGCTTAGGAGGCGGTTGCTCTATCCACTGAGCTACGAGGACAAAATTAATATTGCGTGATTCTATTACGCGCTTAAAGTAAGCGTAAATTGCTTATCTATGGCGTGCTGGGCTAGACTCCAAAAAAACTTGTTTGGAGTTGTTTTGTTATGAAAGCCCTCGTAATCGGAGCGGGCGGAGTCGGTAGAGCGATAGCTAATATCGCATCGCGCCGGTCATTTATTACTTCAATGGTAATCGCGGATAGGACTCTTGCGCGCGCAGAAGAAGCCGTTTATCGCGTAAAGGATCCTAGATTTTCGGCTGCGCAAGTGAATGCCGCTGAACTAGAAGACCTTCGCGAACTGATTCGAAAAGCAGATCCCGATGTGGTTATTAACGCGGTTGATCCTCGCTATGTCATGCCAATTTTCTTAGCTTGCGAAATTGAAAATGTAAATTACATCGATATGGCAATGTCACTTTCGCGCGCTCATCCACATTATCCAAATACAGAAACTGGCGTAAAGCTTGGCGATGAACAGTTCGCGCGCGATTGGAACTGGGAAGAGCGAAAAATTTTTGCACTAATTGGTATGGGTGTGGAGCCCGGTATGAGCGATATTTTTGCCAAGTATGCAGATGATGAACTTTTTAGCAAGATTGACTCAATAACAATCCTAGATGGTTCTAACCTGCGAGTAGAGGGCCATAATTTTGCGCCTTCATTCTCTATTTGGACCACGATCGAAGAGTGCTTAAACCCACCGTTAGTTTGGGAAGATGGTCGTGGCTGGTTCACCACCGCGCCATTTAGTGAATTGGAAATCTTCAATTTCCCAGAAGGAATCGGCCCCGTCGAATGCGTAAACGTTGAGCACGAAGAGGTTGTATTAATTCCGCAAAAGATCGATGCCAAGAAAGTTAACTTCAAATATGGTCTAGGCGCTGAATTTATTCAGATTCTGAAAACTATAAATATGTTGGGTATGGATCGTAAGGAGAATGTAGATGTGCAAGGTGTTTCAGTATCACCACGCGATCTGCTTGCCGCTTCACTCCCAGATCCAGCCACACTTGGTTCCCGGATGCGCGGAAAAACTTGTGCAGGTGCGCTGGTCAAAGGGTTGGATAAATCTGGAAATCCAAAAGCGATTTATATCTACAACGTTGTAGATAATGAATGGTCAATGAAGGAATATGGCGATCAAGCAGTAGTTTGGCAGACTGCGATAAATCCAGTTATTGCAATGGAGTTAATTCACAATGAAACTTGGAAACCTCGTGGTGTTAACGGACCAGAATGGTTTGATCCAAAACCTTTCTTGGAACTTCTAGAAAATTATGGAACTTCTTGGCATATTCGCGAAGAAGAGATTGCTGAAGTTAAGAAATAAATTAATGGCAATTGGTACCGCATTAGTCACAGGTGCAACCTCTGGAATTGGCGAATCGTTTACTCGACTATTAGCTAAAAAGGGTTACGACGTAATACTGGTCGCACGCGATGAAAACCGGCTGAAAGAAAGGGCTGCTGCACTTACTGCTAATTTTGGAATTAAGACTGAAGTCATGCGCGCTGATTTAACTAACTTTAAAGATTGTGAAAAAATTGAGATGCGACTTCGCTCCGAAACTAGCCCAATTAGCGTTCTAATTAACAATGCCGGCTTCGGAATTAATAAAGCATTTACTGCAAGTGATATTTCGATAGAGACAGAATTGTTGGATGTACTAGTGCGCGCGCCAATGCGCCTAATGCATGCCGCACTTCCTGGCATGAAATCTAGAAATGCTGGAACAATAATTAACGTCAGTAGCGTGGCTGGATGGATCGCTGGTGGAACTTATAGCGCGGCTAAGTCTTATTTGACTGTGCTTACCGAATCACTCCATACCGAACTCTCCGATACCAACATAAGAATTAGCGCGCTCTGCCCTGGGTTCACTCGGACTGAATTCCATCAGCGCGGTCGAATGAAAATGGGTGGTTTACCAGAATTTATGTGGTTAAAGGCGGATCGCGTCGTTGCAAAATCTTGGCGATCTGCTCAAAACGGAAAAGCTATTTCAGTTCCAGGGTGGCAATACCTGATCTTGAGTTTTATAACTAGATTCGCCCCACGGCCAATTATTCGTAAAGTTGGAATGAACGTTCGGGTAAAACAACGGCAGAAGTAGAAATTTTTAGAGTTCACAGAAGATTCTCCGCAATTACCCGAGTTTTCTTACCTTATTAATATGCGCTATCCCCTTACGATTGCCTCATAAGCCGCTCAATTTAGAAATCAATTTGAGCAGATTTAATCTAATGGAGGAAAAATGAAAGTTCATCGCCAAGGCAAGTTCGCAATAGCGCTCTCGATTGCGGCGTTATCTATTTCAACGCTAATTGCAACGCCATCTTTTGCTGCCAACAAAGCGAATGCGGTCTGCCCTAAAGCCAATGCCCTAGCAACTATTGGTGGCGAGAAATATATCTGTACTAAGAATCCATATACTGTTGAAACTAAAAAAACCGCAAAAATGACTTGGACAATTGTGGCTTGTGTAGATGCCCATAAAGTATTAATTGGGGCACGGGCAGATCTTGTAAAAATTACAGCTTCATCTAAAGTTACCGCCGATAAGTTAGATGCTGAGATTAAAGTTCTAGAGGCGGCGCTTCCTGCAAAATTGGCAGCAGCAGCCGTTTGGGATGCCAAAGCGATTAAATATCGGGCACAGGCAGATAGCGCTACCACGCTGGCAAACGCAGATTTAGCAAAAGCCAGTCAAGCTGGAATAAATACCGCTACAAAAACTATGTGGACTAAAGCCGCAACAGCTCGAACTCAGGCTGCAACAAGTTATAAAAATGGTGCAATAAATGCCGAACGCTTGTCGGCTGGTTTAAAAAAAGCTCAAGCTGATATTGATGCCAAGAAAAAGACAAAAGATAAAGTTCTCGGTTACCCGGCTGTCATTGCACCACAAGTTGATCTCGCAAAAACTAACCGAGATTTGATTTGTACTCTCTAACCTATCACTAAACTTTTGGCGGTTGCTTTAAAGGGAATTTCTACGAGCGCGGAAGTAGCTGGTCCGCGCTTTAATTTTCCATCAATTGAAAATTGAGAATTATGTGCTGGGCAAGTCCAGGTATTTCCGGTTTGCTTCAATGGAACGCCTTGATGGGTACAAGCTAGATTTAATACTTTAAACCCTTTGGACGCAGTTGAGATTCTAACTACCGCAACCGAAAGTCCATTTGTAAAATCAACTTGAATTAAGCCACCGACCTTTTTAAGCGATGGATTGCTCGCTATCAAAACTTCTACTTTTCCGTCTGAAAGAATAGTTACCCCTTTTGCCGCTACCGCTGCTTCTGGTATGAACCCCAAAGAAATTGCAGCGATTCCACAAAGAATCCCGCGCCTAGTTAGTGATGACTCTCTTATTAACTCCCCGGTAGTGGATAAATTGAAATCGGCATTCCGCATGACTTTTGCCTCTCGTTACGATTTAGGGTGCGAACTTATCCGATTCTCCGAAGTTCTGCTCTAGTTATCCTCATAATCCATCTGGGAATTCGCAGTGGATTATCAGACCCAACTTGGTGGAGTGAGCTGGTCATTTTTAATTTGGTTCCGATATTTTCGATTCTTATTATTTGGGGCTCTCCAAAAACTTACGATCGTTGGGCTCGATTCGGGATCATTTTCGCAATCCTTAGTTGGCTAATCGGATCCATAGTCTCATCCTGGAACTCTTATTTTAGTTTTCAGGTTCCAGATTACTTAATAAATATTGGATACCTCAGCTTTTATCCCTTTCTAATCTTTGGGCTAACCCGCCAAATGCGTAATTCTCGTACCAGTAAATCTCTAGAGTTTCTAGACACAATCATCGTGGCTTTTGGCGCAACAACTGCAATCGGAGTGATTTTAATTAAACCAGCCACTGAAACGCTCTCTGGAAGTTCATTTGATATTTTTCTATCTATTTTTTATCCTTTGGGTGACCTGATGATTTTTACATTAGTTTGTAGCATTGCAATTTCACAACGATTCTCGACGCGTAATTTACTTCTCTTAGCTGGAACTTTTATATTCGCGACTACTGATTTATATTTTTTATGGGTATCAACGAATGGTAATTATTCATTCGGGTCATTGAGTGATGATGGTTGGCTGATTTCACTGATTCTTATCGCGGAATCCGCTTGGCATATTGGTGACGAACATGAACCAGAAAATAAATCCAATCCAATTGCAGTAATTTTTGCGCTATTTGCGAGTATTTTAGTATTGATAGTTGCAACTTTAAAACCGAACTACTTTTCTTTTGGATCATTAATTCCGGCTTTCACCACAATCTTTTTGGCTTTCACAAGAATGATGGTCGCTCTTAAAGATGCTAAAGCTATCAGCAGTGAAAGAGCTCTTGCTCGAACTGATGAATTAACTGGTTTGGCTAATCGTCGAAAATTCCTTGCGGAATTGGAACTTTTTCGCAAAGAAACGGGTTCGCTCTTAATTCTAGATTTAGATGGTTTTAAAGAAATTAACGACAACTATGGTCACGAAGTTGGCGACCAATTACTTCGCCAAGTTGCCACAAGATTCTCTCGAGTTTTGCCGAACCAAGCGCTGCTGGCTCGGCTTGGTGGCGATGAATTTGGAGCTTTGATTAGAGGCAACGATGGTTTTGAATGCGCGTTAGCGCTTCGAGCAACTCTCACTTACCCCTTTTCGGTCTCTGGAAATCAAATCAAATTGGATGTTTCGATTGGCCAAGCGCTAAATGATCCAAGTAGGCCAAATAGCGAATTATTGCACCGTGCCGATTTAGCGATGTATGAAGCTAAGCGGAGCGGTGTGGGAGCGCTTTGCTGGAACCCAAAGCTAAGTTAGGCATTTTTGATATCTCGTTGGCATTAGATACCGTTCTCACTCCGCTCGAGAACTTCGAGAAACCAAGCGCTTTATGGGGAGGGTCCTAATTGCCACAGAAGTTTTATAATCGAGTTTTGATTTTAGGTGCAGGTTCGGTTGCACAATGCGTCCTGCCACTTCTGATCGAGCATCTAGTAGATGCCAAACAGATTACGATCTTTGAACA
>CAZMNB010000076.1:0-5016 GCA_964567545.1 uncultured Bifidobacterium sp.
CGGCTCATAATCGCTGTGTCGTGGGTTCAAATCCCGCCTCCGCTACCAAGTCTTAAATTGGTGAGTACTAGCATTTCCGCAGATCCCTCGGGTGGGTCTCAATGACTTCGCACCCGGGGTATTTGATTTAGTTCAGTAATCAAGTCGAGCACGTTTGACCGATTTCTAAGTGATTCGGCAAGTGGTGGGGAAAGTAAAGATATTAGTTCTTGAATATAGGAAAGATCCCGCTCAAGATTGCGATGGAGGATTGGAGCGTGATGAGCGATTGCATTTCTCAGATCTCTAATAATCACAGCTTTTTGCTGGAAATTTCTGCGCCCGTATGACTTCAAATTTGGGTTGTAGTTTTCGATGTGTCGCCAGATCCTATGTCCATACTCGTTTGAGATGAGAGTAAGCCAAAAGCTGAGTGATGGAATGTCTTGAAATTGAATGTTTGCAGAGGTTCTCTTTTTGCTTAAGTAAATGCTTTTGTATTCCTTGATTCTCTTTAGTTCACGTTTGGAAAATAACAAAGTGGTGTCCCACCAATGAGTTGTTCTTAAGATTGAAACAAGAGTTAAATTCAATTGTTGACGTAAAGCACATTCAAATGCCGTGATATGAACCCAGAGTGCAGCAGATAAATCATAAGTTAGTAAAAAGTGTTCCCAGATGGCTAATTCGTAGAGCGAACTAGGAGTTGATTTGATAAATTTCTCCTAACTCCCCGGGTGGTTTACGAAAGTAAATGGCACATAGGGGAATGAATGGCGGCAAAATATTTGTCGTACTGTTTCATATCCCTGGATTGTTTGGAGCAATTCAAATTAATCCGGGGATAACTAATTGAAAGAACTAGATTCTTTTGATACTTTTGCGTTAGAGCCCCGGACGAGTTTGTAAAAGCAAACGCCGCTCCGGAGATAGTAATTTTGTGCGAGGAAAAGGCTCTTTTTGCCATAGGTGGGTGCGCTAGGTATTCTCACGCTCCTGTTAACGGATAAGTGAGGAGTCACCATGGCCAGCAAGAGTGCGGATGTCCGCCCAAAAATCACTATGGCATGTGTTGACTGCAAAGAACGTAATTACATCACTCGCAAGAACCGTCGTAACGATCCAGATCGCATGGAGCTAAAGAAGTTCTGCGCACGTTGCAACGCATCAACTCTGCACCGCGAAACTCGCTAAACCTTTCTTTCTAAGGTCTAACCGATGTTCAATCCCGATGCCGTCGGGAAGAGCCGCAAGAGTTCAACCACTTTTAAAGTTACTCAAGAATCAATCTCAAATTTTGCGCACGCCATTGGCGAACACGAAGTTATAAATTCACCAGTTACATATTCGATCATGATTTCGCTTGGGCCTTCCCAAGCGCTCCTTGAAGAGAATGGATTGGATTGGACTCGAGTTGTCCATGGCGAGCAAAAATTTCAAAATAATCGGCCGCTGCATGCTGGCGATGAAGTTACTTGCACATCCACAATTGAGAGTTACCGCGCTGTAGCGGGAAATGAAATTGTTACGGTGCGAACTGATTTACATTGCAGTGCAGAGTTAGCCCAAGTCCAATGGACCACTTTGGTGGTGCGCGGATGAGAGTTGTAGAACTTGGATACCAAATACCTGCCGAAACTTACAAAATTAATCGCGCGACACTTGTGGAGTATGCCAATGCTGGCGGTGATCAAAATCCAATCCACCAAGATGAGGCAGTTGCTAAATCAGTTGGCCTACCAGATGTAATTGCACATGGAATGTTGACGATGGCGCTCGCTGGTCGATATGTGACTAAGTGGGCGGGAAGCGCCGGTGCTGTAACGGAAATTTCATCTCGGTTCACTAAACCCGTTGTAGTTCCAGCAGGAGTAGATGTTGAAATAACCATTAGCGCTGAAATTAACGAAATCTCGGCTCGACTGGTAAAACTAGATTTAACCGCAGAATGCGCTGGCGTAAAAGTATTGGGAATGGCGAAAGCAACAGTTTCACTCCTGTGAGTACCGCAATCGCGATTGTTGCTGATGGTTTTCAAGAAGATTTAATCACTTGTATTAAAGCAATTCGCGGATTTACAAATACTCCAATTCATATTGAAACCTCTGGAAAAGAAAATCAATCACTTTGTGAGCCACTTGGCGAATTTGCTAGCGTGGTTACTTCTTGGCAGAAAAATAAACTCGGCTGGGGCCACTCAGTCAATAAGTTATTAACGAGCATTGAAAGTAACTATGTTGTAATTATGGATCCTTCGACTCAATTCACTGGGGATGCGATTACGCCAACTATTGCTAAATTTGCCGAAGGATTTAAAGCAGTTGGATGGCGCGGCGGTTTAGTAAATCTGGCAGATGATTGGCGCAGTACTGAAGATAAAGGTGCTGGTGAAGTAGATGTGCTCTTCTCCTACTTTATGGGGCTCGATCGAAAATTTGTATTAGCTGCAGGCGGCGCAAACCCAAGTGCAACTTATTATCGAAATGCTGATATTGAAATGTCACTAGCAATTCGTGAAAACGGCGGAAAGTTATTGCAAATAGATTTACCTCTAATACAAGGTCGACATCATGGTTATCACGATGTAATCCCGGAGTACCGCGAAAAGAATTCTAAGAAGAATTACCAGCGTATTTTGGAGCGCTTTCGCGGACGCGAGGACATTCTCGCACCGCGCAGGTAGCCTTACGTTATGGAAAACCTCTCGCAGTACACCAGCTTGCATGTTGGTGGACCCGCGCAGAAATTCGTACACGCCAGAACGGAAGCCGAATTAATCGATGCAATTCGTACAGCCGATCGTGCGCGTGAACCATTATTGGTAATTGGCGGCGGCTCAAATATATTGATTGGCGATGCCGGTTTTAAAGGCACAGTAATTCGTGTTGAAACTAAGGGAAATTCTTATCATGTAGATGCATGCAGCGGTGGCATGATTACTGTTGCAGCAGGCGAAGATTGGGATCAATTCGTTGCGTGGATTATGGGCAAAGGCTTCGCCGGCTTAGAAACTTTAAGCGGAATACCTGGGACTGTTGGCGGCGCACCTATTCAAAACATTGGCGCTTACGGCCACGAAGTATCGGAAGTTATTGCCCAAGTTCGTACCTTCGATCGTAAAAACGATGCGCAGAATACATTTACAAATCAAAGCTGTGAATTTTCTTATCGCTCCTCAATATTTAAGAAAGAGCCAAATCGTTATGTAATTTTAGATGTCACGTTTCAATTGCGGAGCGGAGAAATATCGTTACCGATTAAGTATCAAGAGTTAGCAAATTTCTTAGGAATTAAGGTAGAAGAGCGGGCTCCAATTGTCGATGTCCGAACCGCAGTATTATCACTTCGTGCTAGCAAGGGCATGTTGTTAGATGCTAACGACCCAGATTCTTGGTCGGCTGGTTCGTTCTTCGTTAATCCAATCTTGAGTTCAGAACAAGCCGCACAACTTCCGCAAGATGCGCCGCGTTGGCCTCAAAGTGATGGTCGAATTAAAACTTCGGCAGCATGGTTAATGGAACACGCGGGTGTTAAGAAAGGTGATGTGCACGCCGGCGCACACGTCTCTACCAAACATGTTTTAGCTTTAGTAAATGGCGGGACTGCTACGGCCACAGATATTGCAGAGTTAGCGCGAAATGCGCGCGGCCGCGTAAAAGAAGTATTTGGGATTACGTTGGAGCCAGAAGTGCATTTCGTGGGACTAACCCTCGAATAATTACTTAGCTTCGCTTAATAACGCTTTAACTCGTGCAATGCCTTCCACAATATCGGTATCGCTAGTTGCGTAAGAGAAACGCAAATAACCAGTAGGTCCGAAAGCTTCACCTGGTACAACTGCAACTTCAACTTCATCGAGAATCAGCGCTGCTAATTCAACTGAAGTAGTTGGTCGCTTACCACGAATTTCTTTACCAAGCACACCTTTTACAGATGGGTAAACATAGAAAGCCCCAGTTGGAGTTGGGCAGGTAACACCCGGAATTTCATTGAGTAATTGCACGATTAACTTACGCCGTCGATTAAATGCTTCGCCCATACTATGTACTGCGGCGAGATCACCGGTCAATGCTGCGATTGCGGCACGTTGGGAAACATTCGATACGTTTGAAGTTAGGTGTGATTGTAAATTTGTAGCCCCTTTAATTACATCTTTAGGACCAATCATCCAACCAACGCGCCAGCCAGTCATGGCATACGTTTTTGCAACGCCGTTAAGGATTATGCAACGGTCTGCTAACTCTGGAACTAAAACTGGAAGTGATGGCGCAGTCGCACCGTCATAAAGTAAGTGTTCATAAATTTCATCGGTGATTACCCAAAGATTATTTTTTACAGCCCATTCTCCAATTGCTTTAACTTGCGCTGGCGCATAGACCGAACCGGTTGGATTAGAAGGGGAGCAGAAGAGTAAAACTTTAGTTTTAGGTGTGCGGGCTTTTTCAAGTTGTTCTACGGTAACTAAATAATCCTGGGATTCATCAGCAAATACTGCTACTGGTACACCACCCGCCAATTTGATGCACTCGGGATAAGTTGTCCAATATGGAGCAGGTAATAAAACTTCATCACCGGGGTCAACAATGCTGGCAAATGATTGGTAAACCGATTGCTTGCCACCGTTAGTTACGAGAACTTGGTCCGCAGTGATTACATAATTGGAATCGCGTTTTGTTTTATTTACAATTGCTTCGCGCAATTCAGGCAAACCTGGAGTTGGTGTGTAACGATGGTTTGCAACAACGCCAGTTGCAGCAGCTGCAGCAGCAACGATGTAATCCGGAGTTGGAAAATCTGGCTCACCAGCACCAAAACCAATTACGGGACGGCCCGCAGCTTTTAACGCCTTTGCTTTCGCATCAACTGCAAGAGTGGCCGATTCTGCGATTGCAGCGATCCGGCGAGATAGGCGAGGCTTTTCCATCTCTGAAGTCTGCCCGAAGGAGGGGTTCAGGCGCGAGTTAGACCAAATGGGTCTTCCTGACCTACAATTTCCGCCTGGCGTTTGAATAGTCTAAAAAAACCTCGGCTGAAATT
>CAZMNB010000077.1:0-4949 GCA_964567545.1 uncultured Bifidobacterium sp.
GAAGGCTCGCAAGCTCGGAGTTGCGAATTCGCAGTTGAATATTTTAAGTAATGAAAAGATTGTAGAAGTATTAAATTCATATAGAGAGTCTGTCGTGAAAAATAGAAGAAGTTACTATGTTGATTTGATAAAAAACCAGAGATTGAAATTGGCGGATACTACTGCCGAGCTGTCATTTATGCCAAATATTAGTAAGTATGTAATTGAAGTAACAGTAGTGATTAGTTCATTATTAATTAGCGCTTGGCAGTTCCAAAATCATGATGCATCACATGCCGTTGGGGTATTGTCTGTGTTTTTAGCTGCCAGCACTAGGATTGCACCGGCGGTATTAAGAATTCAACAAGGAGCAATTCAAATTCGTGGAAATATCGGAATTGCTAAGCCAACAATAGACTTGATAGACTCACTCACTTATTCCGCTTTTTTAGAAGAAAAAATCGATAAACTAGATTTTGAACATGCAGGCTTTGACGCAAAAGTTGAACTGAATAATGTCTCGTTTACTTATCCATTAAAAACTGAAAAAGTTATTTCTAATGCTTCACTTCAATTCAGCCAAGGGAAAATAGTTGCATTCGTAGGACCATCAGGTGCGGGAAAAACAACTATTATCGATTTGATGCTAGGTGTGTTGAATCCAGATGAAGGTGTAGTAACAATTTCGGGGTTAAGTCCTGCGTTTGCGATTTCAACTTGGCCTGGATCAATTGCATATGTTCCCCAAGATGTAATGATTTCAAACGGTACTATAAAGGAAAATGTTGCTTTAGGTTTTCCGGCAGAGGAAATTAATGACGCAGATGTCTGGAGAGCCTTAGACACCGCTCAACTTTCAGAATTTATCAGAACTTTACCAAGCGGTTTAGATACTCAAACGGGCGATCGAGGTACTCGCTTAAGTGGCGGACAAAGACAGCGACTTGGAATTGCAAGAGCGATGTTTACGCGCCCGTTATTATTGATTTTAGATGAAGCTACAAGTTCCCTTGATGGAGAAACAGAAGCGAATATCACCGATTCAGTTCAGAAAATGAGAGGTGAAGTGACTGTAGTAATGATTGCTCATAGGTTATCTACAGTGAGAAATGCAGATTTAGTTGTCTATATGGAATCGGGTAAAATATTAGCGATGGGTAATTTTGAGGAAGTTAGAAAACTTGTCCCTAACTTTGATAAACAAGCGCAATTGATGGGGCTTTAATTTCTTGCTTGATAAATATTCTTGCAACTACAATGAGAATTTTTCTCTATAAAAGTAAATGAAAATAGAGAAAGCATTAAGGCTTGATTTTTTAGCAGCTGGTTCGGGAGTCTTAATCGCGTTTCAATCAAGAGCAAATGGTGCACTTTCTCGCCAATTGGATAGCGGGGCGCAAGCTGCACTTATTTCATTCTCGTCAGGCTTGATAGTTATTGCGATTGTCACAGTTTTTAATCCAAAAATCAGGTTTGGATTAAAGAGATTGAAAAGTACATATGTAAATCGTGAGATTCCGCGCTGGCGGCTATTTGCAGGAATGCTTGGCGGTTCTTTTGTGGCAGTTCAATCCCACCTAGTCCCAATAATTGGTGTTGCGCTCTTCTCTGTTGCTTCCATCGCTGGTCAAACTGCGACATCATTAATAGTTGATCAGATTGGTTTAACTGGTGGTGGCCCAAAGCCAATTTCGTCAAGAAGAGTCACAGCCGCTTTTATTACAGTTTTTGCAGTACTTGTCTCGGTCCTGGACAAGCTTACAGGGGTGAATTTCTCAATTCTCTCTGTTTTGCTTGCCTTCATTGGCGGTACATTTGTTGGGATCCAACGTGCGCTAAATGGCCAGATAAATGAATTCACCAAACAAAGTTATGCAACCTCACTGTTGAATTTCGTAATGGGCACAATATTTTTGATTCTATTCTTAGTATTTTTGATAATTGTAAAAGGCGAGCATTTAGTAGCGCTACCAAAGGGACCTTGGTGGATATATACCGGCGGTGTTATTGGCGTTATTTATATTGCTTCCACTTCATTAATAGTGCAACATCTTGGTGTTTTAACTTTTACCCTATTTAGCGTTGGCGGGCAATTAGTTGCTTCGCTATTTATTGACTTCTTTTCACCTTCCGAAGGAGTAAGTGTTAGTTGGTTCTTGATTTCCGGTATTGCAATGACTTATTTAGGAGTTCTTGTGGGTGGAGCGCGTCAGGTGCGTTTACCTCGGAAGTAATTTATTGTTGCTGAGATAATTGAACCACCAATAAAGAAGATTGCTAGGGCGTATGAAGAACTCTTAACCCAAGGGATGCTTGCAGAATAAAAGCCTGCGAGGGTAATACCAACTCCCCAAACTAGCGCACCTAAAGCATTTGCAGATAAGAATTTGTAATAGTTCATTTTCACAGTTCCAGCAATTGGTGGTACAAAACTTCTAATCCAAGGAAAGAATCTTGCGGCGACTACCGCCCACCAGCCGCTCGCTTCGTAGAATCGTTCGGATCTCGCAATCATTTTCTGCATTCGTTTTGAATCGTGTTTTTCTAAATATGGGCGGCCAATTTTTCTCCCAATTACATATCCAACTTGATCCCCCATGAAGGCAGCTAAGAAGATAATTGAAATTAAAATTACGATGTTTGTATCGGATCGGGCAGCTGCAACTAGACCAGCACTAAAAAGTATTGAATCTCCAGGTAGGAAAAAACCAAGCAGAATTCCAGTTTCGACAAAAATAATTGCGCCAACAATGATGTAAAAAAGAAATGGTGCAATCGGACTAAATTGGTTCTCGAAAGATGCAGCGAGAATTGAGAATTCAGCGCTCATCAGCAAGAGCGTTTAACGGCGGCAGCAACTTCTTTCACAACGTTTGCATCGAAAACACTTGGGACAATGAATGATGCGTTTAGTTGCTCACTCGAAACACAACTTGCGATTGCTTCTGCGGTTGCAACTAACATTTCATCTGTAATTTTATGCGCACCAGCATCAAGCAAGCCTCGGAATATTCCCGGGAAAGCCAAGACGTTATTAATCTGGTTTGGTTGATCACTTCGACCAGTAGCGACTACTGCGGCATATTTACGAGCGATAACGGGATCAATTTCGGGATCTGGATTAGCTAACGCAAAGACTATTGAATCTTTAGCCATTGCAGCCACATCTGATTCTTTAAGAATATTTGGCGCGCTTACTCCAATGAAAATATCGGTGCCAACCATACATTCCGAAAGCGTGCCGCTAAATTGGTTTGGATTGCAATTGTCTAAAAACCATTGTCGCATTGGATCATTGCTAACACGATCCTTAGTTATTGAACCTTTGCTATCAAAACCGATTATATTTTTCGCTCCACTAAGCATTAATAACCGTGCAATGGCAGTTCCTGCCGCACCAACACCGTTAACGATGATTTTGCAGTCGCCGATATCTTTCTTAACTAATTTAAGTGCATTGCGAAGGGCAGCAAGCACGACAATTGCAGTGCCATGTTGGTCATCGTGAAAAACTGGGATATCTAGAAGTTCTCGAAGTCTGCGTTCAACTTCAAAACATCTTGGAGCTGAAATATCTTCAAGGTTTATGCCTCCGTAAACCGGTGCAATTAATTGAACGGTGCGGACGATCTCATCAACATCTTGAGTGTCTAGACAGACTGGCCAGGCATCAACATCGGCAAAGCGTTTAAAGAGCGCTGCTTTACCTTCCATGACTGGAAGCGCTGCAGCAGGGCCAAGGTTTCCTAAACCAAGGACAGCCGAGCCATCTGTGACGACGGCAACGGTATTTCGTTTAATTGTTAGGCGACGTGCATCGGAAGGATCGGCAGCAATCGCTAAACAAATTCGAGCAACGCCTGGGGTGTATGCGCGGGAGAGATCATCGCGGGTTTTAAGCGGAACTTTCGATTGAACTTCTAGCTTTCCACCAAGGTGCAATAAGAATGTGCGATCGGAAACTTTGCGCACTTTTAGTGATTTATTAGCCTTTAAGGCTTCGGAAATTCTTTCTCCATGACCAGCATCGATCGCATCACAAGTTACATCTACAACTACGTTGTTATGTAGGGATTCAACAACATCAAGTGCAGTAATGGTTGCACCTGCTTCTGTAATTATTGAAGTTATTGCGGCAACTGGGTTATTTGCAGGTTCGCCTTCAACTCGAATTGTGATTCCATAACCAGGGCTGGTGGATGCCATTTATACAACTCCATATAATCGATCGCCGGCGTCACCAAGTCCTGGGACGATATAACCAACTTCATTTAATTTTTCATCAAGTGCGCCAGTAACAATTGTGATTGGTGTATTTGAATTAGCAAATGCGCGCTCAACCGTTTGTATTCCTTCTGGAGCAGCAAGCAAACAGATTGCCGTGACATCTTTAGCGCCACGTTCTAACAAGAAGTTAATCGCAGCAACTAGCGTTCCACCCGTTGCAAGCATTGGATCTAAGATGTAGCACTGGCGACCAGATAAATCTTCCGGTAAACGGTTTGCGTAAGTGGAAGCTTGTAGCGTTTTTTCATCTCTAACCATTCCAAGAAATCCAACTTCGGCCGTTGGGATTAACCGAGTCATCCCTTCTAGCATCCCAAGCCCAGCGCGCAAGATTGGAACTACGACCGGACGTGGCGTTGCTAACTTCTCACCCTTGGTTGGAGCTACTGGAGTTTCAATACTTACTTGAACTGTTGCGACTCCGCTAGTTGCTTCATAGGCAAGAAGTGTTACGAGTTCCTCAACAAGGCGGCGGAATGTCGGCGAATCAGTGCGTTTATCGCGAAGCACAGTCAATTTATGCGAGATCAGCGGGTGATTGGCGACATGTACTTTCATATGGGGCACTTTACTACCGCATTCCTTACTGACATTATGAACACCTGCCCGCTCTATGCGTGAGGAGGTGTGAGATGGAGAACGAAAACCGAGAACTCGCACTCATTGCCTGGCGCGAAGATGGA
>CAZMNB010000078.1:0-4917 GCA_964567545.1 uncultured Bifidobacterium sp.
GATCTCGCTCTTCTTCATCGGAATGGGCGCGGTTCATTGGGCAAAAACACTTATGCCAGATAATGAAGTAATTGCGCATCGCCATGAATTTCGCTCTAATGATTCGGATCGGGATGACTTTGTAAAAACAGTTAAAGAAGGCGCTGCTGCTGCCGGGTTAGGTCGCCGCTCCATCATCAAACGCACCTTAGGTGCAGCCCTTGGGTTAGCCGGACTCTCTCCGCTATTACTGCTCCGTGATTTAGGACCGCTACCTAAAGATGATTTCTCCAAAACTTCTTGGAAATCTGGTACTCGCTTAGTAACTGACCCAGGTGATCGACCAATCAAACCATCAGATTTAGAAATTGGCGCAGTTGCACAAGTTCTCCCAGAACTTCCAGCCGGAAAGATTCGCAAATTGGAAGATATTGGAAAAGATGCGGTACTTCTAATTCGGATCCGGCCGGAAGAGTTCCAATTAGATGCAGAGCGACTCTCTTGGACCCATGAAGGAATCATCGCTTTCTCAAAAATATGTTCTCACATGGGATGTGCCGTTGCACTCTATGAACAACAGACCAAACATTTACTCTGTCCATGTCATCAATCAACATTCGATGTTACCCGAGCTGCAAAAGTTATCTTTGGACCTTCGGCTCGCCCACTTCCACAGTTGGCGCTAGCCTTAGATTCCGAAGGTTATTTGGTTGCAAAGCAGCCATTCTCCGAACCAATTGGTCCGAGTTTCTGGGAGCGTGATTCATCATGACTGCAGCCGAACGCGCTGCCGGTAGTGTCGCAAATTATGTAGACGAACGAACCGGCGCTGCTAAGTGGATGAAGAAGAATTTAACTAAAGTATTCCCAGATCACTGGTCATTCATGCTTGGTGAAGTTGCGCTCTACTCTTTTATTATCTTATTGCTATCTGGAACTTTCTTAACTTTCTGGTTTGACCCTTCCATGAAAGAAGTTGAGTACGAAGGTAGTTACGGTCCACTCTCCGGTTTAAAGATGTCTGCCGCATACGCATCTACGCTCCACATCTCCTTCGATATTCGCGGTGGCTTACTGATGCGCCAAATTCACCACTGGGCCGCGTTGCTCTTTATGGTTGCAATTGTCGCGCACTTACTTCGGGTATTTTTTACTGGAGCATTTAGAAAACCTCGTGAATTTAACTGGTTACTTGGTATCGGTTTACTTACCCTCGGAATTGTCGAAGGTTTCCTTGGTTACTCACTTCCCGATGATCTCCTATCTGGAACTGGTATTCGAATCGCGGAGGCAATAATTCAAGCAATCCCAGTAGTTGGTTCATATCTTGCCTACTTTGTTTTCGGCGGACCTTTCCCTGGTGAAGTATTTATTCCTCGTATTTACACTGTACATATTCTCTTGCTCCCTGGAATATTCTTAGCTCTAATTACCGTCCATTTAATGTTGGTTTGGTACCAAAAACACACTCAATATCCGGGTCCAGGTCGCACTGAGAAGAATGTTGTCGGTTATCCACTAATGCCGGTTTATATGGCAAAAGCGGGCGGATTTTTCTTTATAGTTTTTGGTTTCACAGCATTCTTAGGAGCGGTAGCTTCGATAAACCCGATCTGGCTCTTTGGTCCTTACACTCCTGGACAAATCACCGCCGGCTCCCAACCCGATTGGTATATGGGATGGCTTGATGGCTTAGTTCGAATGGCGCCACCTATTGAAACTCACGCCTTTGGCCACACAATATCTTGGAACATTTTGATACCGGGGCTAATCATTCCTGGAATTGTATTTACCGGAATGGCGCTCTACCCATTCATTGAAAGTTGGATGACTGGCGACAAGCGCGAGCATCATCTCCTCGATCGGCCGCGGAATATGCCAAACCGAACCGCAGTCGGCGCTATGTCGCTAACTTTTATCGTCGTTACTATATTAAATGGTGGTAACGATTTATTAGCTACTCACTTTGGTTTAACAATTAATCAGATTATGTGGTTCTCTCGTATCGGAATTTTGGTTCTGCCTCCCTTAGCGTTCATTCTCACCAAACGAATCTGTCTCTCATTGCAACGTTCAGATCGGGATTTAGTATTGCATGGCAAAGAAACCGGCCGATTAATGATGTTGCCACACGGTGAATATGTGGAAGTCCATGAAGAACTCTCCCCGGAAAAGAAGTGGACTCTTACCCAGCATGAGCAACTTCCAGCTCTTGAGATCGAATTAGAGGATAACGCTGGAGTACGAAATCCGAAAGGTTTAAAAGCCAAATTACAGATGCGCGCATCAAAGGCGAACCAGGAACAGATTGCAAAACCAACCGCTAAAGATGTTCTAGAAATCGGACCTGGCCACCACTAACACCTAGCGTCAGGCCAAATCTGAGTCGCTACAGCAATATTAAGTTATTCCGTTACTCTCAATTTGCGGCTTAACCTTCAAAATCTCCACCACGTCCCGTTATCTTCTTATTCGCCTTGCTGGGCTTTTCATAGCCAACCAACAAAACTGCCACGGCAAGCACGAATAATCCGATGATTATCAACTTTTCCATCTAGTTAACCTAGAACAGCCCAAACCACAAGTGAGAAGACAGCAATACCAAGACCAACAATTGCTATGGCAGAAAGTGATATCAAACCACGTGATTGCGCAATCTTTTTAGTTAATTCAGAAGGGTTTGAAACTCTGTTTAGATCAATCATCATAACTTCAGCTTCACGAATGGTTGCGTATTGACTGATCATTGACAAGATTCCAGTTGTTGCCGCCACACCAATTGTTAGGTATTTAGCACCATCTGTCGCTCCATCAAATTTACCAAATGCTGCTAAAACGAAGATTGCGATTAGCATCAAGTTTGGTGCCATCTGAGCGCTAATAATCTGTGAGCGCTTGGTATTCCATAAATCTAATAAGTTTTTCTCATCCATTAATTCTCTCCCTTTTCTCGGCTGCGCAAGAACGCAACGACCTAGAGCCTAAGCCCGCTGGGTGAATTTCGCATGGCGAATCAAAAAACACTCACCTACCATTGCCCCATGGTCCGTATTGCTAAAACCAAGAATGGTTTTATCCCTAAAACCTGTCTGCGTTGCGGTTTGCAATTTGAATGGCGCAAGAAGTGGGCCAAGAACTGGTCCGAAATTAAATACTGCAGCGAGCGGTGCCGCAACAGCTAACTAGTTAGATACCTCGGCAAGATTAAAGGTCGAAGCATGGTTATAAGTAGGCTGGAATAACGATTTCGTTGTATTGCAAGAAGCCAGGTTTAAATGGCGGATCAAATCGGCAAATCCGCGTTTGGCTAGAGAGTGAAATTTTTGCTTTTGCAGCGCTTTCGCGAAGTTCTTTAACTTTTGCATGTGCGAGTTCGTCGGTTGCCCGGCCGCGAAATGACATTGCGATGCAAGTTTCGGCCGCTACTTCACGTAATACAACTTGCGGATCATTTGGATTAGGCAGTCGACCATAAGTACTTCCAGAAGGCATAACAAATGAGACGAACCATTCATTGTTCATTGGGTTGTCAGTTTCTTGCGCTGTGATGACGGGTGCGGTCATGGCGATCTTTTGTGAAGAATTATTGCCCTTAGATATGTAATTAAATAGCGAAGCGAATGCGCTACTGCCTGCTTGTGAATAAGTCGCCGAGACCTTAACTTCAGCCAAAACACAAGGCATATATTCCCGCACTTCAAAATCTTTATAGCTTCGTAAAACCTTAAACTCTTGCCGCTGGGTCATACCTCGAGCCTACTCGCAGCCAACGCCATCACCATCTCTGTCCAATCTATGTGGATCTCCGGCAATGCAATTCCTCCGTAATCAAGACCCTTGTCCGCTGCTACCCGTGCGCCGACGAGTGCAAAAATAAATGTAGAAAGTAAGTCCAGAAGATGTAGTAAGGTCATAACGCAAACAATATAGTATTAACTACAATATTAGAGTTTCATTAAATACGTGAGTAATAGCCATAATCCAAGTGCAATAGTTCCTGAAATTAATGCACAAACCGAGGTCACCAATAAGTTTCCGTCAGGCTGAGTTTTGATTGCGACTACGCCAATAATTGCTCCAATTAAGAAGGTGACCTTAGATCCTCTTGATACTCGATTAAATAATTGCATGAATCAATTATATTGGGCGATTAAAGTTTTGAAAGAACTTGTGACCTTGTATACTCACAAAATGTATACAAGTTACGAAGAACGTCTTGCACTATTTCAACAACTTAGCGATGGGTCTCAAGCATTTCACGCAAAGATTCCCACAGCAGTTCACATAAAAGGTGATGGCTGGGAACTAACCTCTAGCGATTCACGATTTGGAATGTTCAATGGTGTATCAATAAGTAGCGCTCGAAAAAATCTTGTAGAAGAGGTAGTTAAGGTACTTGCTACGCATAAAATCCCATCTGATATCCGCTTAATTGGCCCCGGGATATCTCAAATCGCGGCTCTTGCCGAGCATGGTTACAAGAATCTCGGTGGTACACCTTTCATGATGTGGAGTGCCAATAATTCTATCGATGCCTTCCGGATGCGCGATCAATTAACTGTGAGACGCTTAAACGAGAGTGATATTGAAGCCATGTGTGCGATTTATTTGGACGTCTACGGTATGGGCGAAGAAATGATTCATGATTTTAAGCGAATGCTTTTTGCAAGTTCGAATGATTTCACTTACGGATTGTTTAAAGATAATGAATTGGTTTCTCTTGTAACCGCGATGGTTTATCAAGATACAGTAGGCATTTGGAGCATGGGAACTCCCACTGCTCACCAAAAAAATGGCTATGGGCTACAACTATTGATGCATGTCATGCAAACTCACAAAAATATGGGTGCCAAGAACTTTTTCCTCCATGCAAGCTCGGCAGGTAAGCATCTTTACGACAAATGCGGTTGGATTACTCTGGATTATCTGCCCTACCTA
>CAZMNB010000079.1:0-4633 GCA_964567545.1 uncultured Bifidobacterium sp.
AACGCTTGAAGTAGCGAATTTGGTGGACGCCACAGAATCAAAGGGACATCCGCCAGTTGCGAGGTGTTGTAAATATTCATCTTTGAAGTATTTGATTGAAGAAATGATTGGACTAGCGGCGCCATCTGCTAGCGCGCAAAATGAGCGTCCCATGATGTTGTCGCAGAGATCAAGTAATTTATCAAGATCTTCTGGCGTGCCTTTGCCATGCTCTAAATCTTTAAGAATTTGGACTAACCACCAAGTGCCTTCGCGACATGGTGTGCACTTTCCACAAGATTCATGTTTATAAAATTCAGTCCACCGTAAAACTGCGCGCACAATACAAGTTGTTTCATCGAATATTTGTAGCGCCTTTGTTCCAAGCATGGAACCTGCAGCTGATACACCTTCGTAATCAAGTGGCGTATCTAAATGTGCTTCGGTGAATAACGGCGTTGAAGAACCACCAGGTGTCCAGAATTTTAATTTATGTCCGGTACGAATTCCGCCCGCAAGTTCAAGCAGTTCGCGAAGTGTAATTCCAAGTGGAGCCTCGAATTGTCCAGGATTATTAACGTGGCCAGATAGCGAGTACAAAGTGTAACCCTTGGACTTTTCGGTTCCCATTGCCGAGAACCACTCTGGACCATTTTCAATAATTGAAGGTACTGATGCCACGGATTCAACATTATTTACAACGGTTGGTCGTGCATATAAACCGGCGATTGCTGGGAACGGCGGTCGAAGTCTTGGTTGACCGCGGAATCCTTCTAATGAATCAAGAAGTGCAGTTTCTTCACCGCAGATATATGCACCAGCACCAACATGTAAAACCAATTCCAGATCAAAGCCTTTTCCTAAAATGTTTTTTCCAAGCAGTCCAGCTTTATATGCGTCTTCGATTGCTTGTTGTACACGACGAATAACATGTGCAACTTCACCGCGGATATAAATGAATGCGTGGTTAGCGCGAATTGCAAATGAACCAATAATTATGCCCTCAATTAACACATGTGGGTTCGCCATCAAAAGTGGCGTATCTTTACAAGTGCCGGGTTCAGATTCGTCGGCATTCACAACGAAGTAATGTTCTTTGTTATCGCCTTGCGGAATAAAGCCCCACTTCATACCGGTTGGGAAACCCGCGCCACCACGGCCACGTAAACCTGAATCTTTAACTGCCTGAATTACCGCATCTGGCTCCATGGAGAGCGCTTTTTCTAAAGCTTTGTAGCCACCATTTCGCTGATAGCCATCGATCGTAAATGAATCTTTTTCATCCCAATGCGCTGAAAGGACGGGCGTTAATTTAGGCATTACTTACCCTCCTTTGAAAGTTTCAAACCAAGCAATGATGGTTCTCCAGCGGATGCGCCTTCGCCAGCATGGCCATCGTTTATTCCAGCAAGCACTGCTGAATTCTCACGCCAAGTTGGCAACTTATCTGGTCCACGTGTTGGTGCTGGTGGATTTCCATTACGCATACCATCTACTAATTCTTTTGCGGATTGTACGGTCTGGTTGTCGTAAAATTCCCAGTTCGCCATAACTACTGGCGCATAGTCACAGGCCGCATTACATTCAATTCTTTCTAGCGAAACTTTGCCGTCTTTTGTTCTGCAATTATTCTCAATTCCAAGATGCTCTCGCAAGCCTTCATAAATAGCATCGCCACCCATGACCGCACAAAGAGTGTTTATACAAACCCCAACATGATATTCGCCAACTGGTTCGCGCTTGTACTGGGTGTAGAAACTTGCGACTGCCGTAACTTCGGCAGTTTCTAAATCCAATTTATGTGCAATTTTTTCAATTGATTCATTAGTTACATACCCATCGCGGGCTTGAGCGAAATGCAATAACGGCATAATTGCGGATCGTTTGCGTGGGTAACGAGTAATAATGGAATCCATCACGATTAAATCTTCACTTGTAAATGGCATTAGCGATCAACGCCTCCCATAACTGGATCAATCGAAGCAACTGCGCCAACGATGTCTGCAATCTGCGAACCTTCACACATCGCTGCAGTTGATTGCAGATTATTAAAAGATGGCTCCCGGAAATGCACTCGATAAGGCCGAGTTCCACCATCTGAAATTAAGTGCACGCCAAGCTCACCTCTAGGTGATTCTACGGCGCTATAAACTTGCCCAGTTGGCACGCGGAACCCTTCAGTTACTAATTTGAAGTGATGAATTAATGATTCCATCGAGGTACCCATGATTTCGCGGATATGTTCAAGTGAATTACCAAGTCCATCCCCGCCTAGAGCAAGTTGTGATGGCCATGCAATTTTTTTATCAGCAACCATAACTGGTTGACCTGTTAGCGAATCCAACTTGTCACAAGCTTGTTCAATAATTCGAAGTGATTGCTCCAATTCATTCATACGGATTAAAAATCGACCGTAAACATCTGAAGTATCCGCAGTTACAACATCAAAATCGTAATTTTCGTACCCACAATACGGTTGGGTTTTCCGCAAATCCCATGGCATTCCAGTTGCACGAAGTACTGGACCAGTAACGCCAAGAGTTGTGCAACCAGCGAGATCTAAAATTCCAATATCTTTTGTGCGTTTCAACCAAATGGTGTTACCGATGAGAAGTTTTGCGTTGTCTTTAAAGTTAGTACGTAGCTCTTTTACAGTTTCGCGAATTTTAGAAGTTGCATGTTCTGGTAAATCTTGAGCAACGCCGCCTGGGCGGATATATGCCATATTCATCCGAAGGCCAGAAACCATTTCGAAGATGTCGAGGACTAGCTCGCGCTCTCTAAATGCAAAAATCATTGGTGAAAGTGCGCCAAGTTCAAGCGCGCCAGTGCCAAGTGCAACCATATGTGATGAAATTCGGTTTAACTCCATCATTAAAACTCGAATAACGGATGCGCGCTCAGTTACATCGTTAGTGATGCCTAGCAACTTCTCTACTCCGAGACAGTAAGCAGCCTCATTGAATAACGGAGCTAAATAATCCATTCGAGTTACGAAAGTTACCCCTTGAGTCCAAGTGCGGTATTCGCAGTTCTTCTCAATTCCAGTATGTAGATAGCCAATTCCGCAACGAGTTTCAGTTACGGTTTCACCTTCAAGTTCCAGAATTAAACGTAATACGCCATGCGTTGATGGATGTTGTGGCCCCATGTTTACAACAACTCGTTCTTCTTTAGTAGCGCCAATCTCAGTTACTACTGAATCCCAATCGCCACCTGTAACTGAATAAACAGTGCCTTCTGTTGTTTCGCGTGAAGATGCATATGGATCATGGCTCATCGGTATTCCCTCCGATCGCTGGGAGGTGGCACTACAGCGCCTTTATATTCAACATCGATTCCACCAAGTGGATAATCTTTTCGTTGCGGATGTCCTGGCCAATCATCTGGCATCAAAATTCGGGTTAGCGCAGGGTGGCCATCAAAAATTATTCCAAACATGTCAAAGGTTTCACGTTCGTTCCAATTGCATCCAGCCCAAACTTCAACAAGAGATGGCAGATGAGGATTGGATTCAGGAATTGATACTTCAATTCGAATCCGACGATTGTGAGTCATTGAAAGCAAATGGTAGACCGCATGAAGTTCGCGATTCTTTTCTTCTGGAAAATGTGCGCCGCTAACTCCCATGCACTGTTCAAATCTTAACGTTTCAATATCGCGAAGTTTCTTAGCAGTTTCGAAAAGGTGAGAAGCTTTGACGTGAAGCGTCAATTCCCCGCGATCCACAATTACTTTTTCAATTGCATCGTTAAATTCAGGAAATGCACGCTCTAGTTCATCCGCAACTTCATCAAAATAACTTCCAAATGGACGCTCTGAAGAGCCAGGTTTAACTTTGCTTCTAACTAGTCCGCCGTAACCAGAAGTATCCCCAGTTCCAGATACGCCAAAAGCCCCTTTATTCAGGGTTTTATCATGGCTCATGCGCGCGAACCAAATACTGGAAGTGAATGAGTTGGAACTGCAGCGAGCGCTGCTGCTTCAACTTCACGAATTACTTTCTCTCGATTAACACCTAGTTTTGAATCTCCAATATGTTCATGCAACTTCAGAATTGCATCCATCAACATCTCTGGACGTGGTGGGCAGCCTGGGAGATAAATATCAACCGGCACTACGTGATCGACTCCTTGCACGATGGCATAGTTGTTAAACATTCCGCCAGAAGATGCACAAGCGCCCATTGCAATAACCCATTTTGGCGCAGCCATTTGATCATAAATTTGGCGGAGCACTGGTGCCATTTTGTTTGAAACTCGACCAGCGACAATCATTAAGTCAGCTTGCCTTGGTGAAGCACGAAAAACTTCCATTCCGAAACGAGCTAGGTCATAACGACCAGCTCCTGCTGCCATCATTTCAATAGCGCAACATGCCAGACCAAAAGTTGCCGGCCAAAGTGAGTTCTTGCGCATGTAACCCGCAAGTTTTTCCACTGATGTTAAAAGAAATCCACTTGGTAACTTTTCTTCTAAACCCACTATTAATCCCATTCCAGTCCGCCGCGTCGCCACACATATGCGTATGCAACGAAGACAGTGCCAATAAAAAGCACCATTTCAACTAAACCAAATAGGCCAAGTTGATCAAAAGAAACGGCCCATGGATATAAGAAAACAATTTCGATATCAAAAATAATAAAGAGCATTGC
>CAZMNB010000080.1:0-4477 GCA_964567545.1 uncultured Bifidobacterium sp.
CTATTTGTTATTGGTTAAATTTATTTGGCTGCGTTAATAATTTGGGAAACTTGAGTGAAAACATATGGTGTTGGGTTCTGGTTTGCATGTGGGTGTGCCGGACCGGCATAAACTTTTAGCTTGTTGCCAGCAACTTTGCCTAGTGAATTCTTTGGCAACATACCCTTAATCGCTTTTTCAACTGCACGAGTTGGATGTTTAACCATCAAATCAACATAAGCAGTTGATGTCATACCGCCTGGGAAACCAGAGTGATGATGCGCAAACTTTTGAGCAGCTTTTTGTCCAGTAAGAACAATTTTGTCTGCGTTGATTACGATTACGAAATCGCCCATATCCATATGTGGCGCAAAAGTTGGTTTATGTTTTCCGCGTAGGAGTACAGCTGCATGGCTAGCAAGTCGACCGAGAACAACATCGGTTGCATCAATGACATGCCACTTGCGCGCCGCATCGCCAGGCTTGGGACTATAAGTACGCACAGCAGTAACTCGCTCTCTAATCTATTTATTACTATCTAATGAGCTAGATAATCGACCTTACGAGGGTAAAGCCAGGAGCCGTAGATTACCTTCCCAGCGTGTGATGGGTCAAAATGGCTTAATTCAGTGCTCCCAGACAGGCGTGGGGCTCTCAAAGACTTGGCCATTGGCCCCGAAAATCAAATATCTGGTGAAACCTCGAGAGAACCAGCGATCATGGGTAACTGCAAAGACCGTTCCTTCGTAACTTTCGAGGGCGCCTTCAAGCGCTTCGGCGCTAGCTAAATCTAAGTTATCGGTTGGTTCATCAAGCAATAAAAGGGTTGAGCCTTGTAACTCTAATAAGAGCACTTGAAAGCGCGCTTGTTGTCCACCCGAGAGCGTGGTGAATTTCTGTTCTGCTTGCGAACTCAATTCGTAACGTCCTAAAACGCTTTTTGCAGCGCCGAGTTGCAGTGAATGTTCATTCCAAAGTATTTCTAAAAGAGATTTTCCCATGAACTCTGGATGTGAATGGGTCTGTGCAAAAAATCCCGGTTTAACTCGCGCTCCTAATTTAAAAGATCCGGAATGCTTAACCGCACTTTCGCCAGAAAGTAACCGTAAGAAGTGCGATTTTCCGGTTCCATTTTTGCCCAATATCGCAACGCGATCGCCAAAAAATACTTCAAATGTAAATGGTTCAGTTAAATTATCTAGAGCTAAATTTTCACAAGTTACTACGCGTTCTCCGGTTCGACCGCCTCTGAGCCCAACTCTGACATCTTGTTCAAGTGGTGGCGCTGGTGGTGGTCCTACTTCTTCGAATTTTCTAAACCGAGTTTGCATCGCGCGATACTTTGAAGCCATATCGGGTGAACTTGCAGCTTGTACCTGTAACGTTCTAACTAAATCTTTCAATCGATCTCGCTCTTGCTCCCATCGGAGCAATAACTCTGCAAACCGCGCATTTCGAGCTTTTCGAGCACCATGCCAAGTTTCAAAATTGCCACCATGTATCCATGTGGTATTACCAAGTGCGCCTTGTTCTAATGTGACGATCTTATTTGATACTGCATTCAAAAGCTCCCGATCATGGCTTACGAATAACACGGTCTTCTTCGAGGAAATTAACTCGTTTTCCAACCAACGTTTTGAAGGTACATCTAAATAGTTATCTGGCTCATCAAGTAGCAAGACTTCTTCGGGACCACGAAGTAATACCTGTAGAACAACTTTTTTCTGTTCGCCACCAGAAAGGGTGGCCGCTTCTCGGTCGGCAACTTCGTCAAAGGATTTTCCGAGCGCTTGAGTACAACATTGGTCCCACATTACTTCCGCGTCATATCCCCCGATGTCGCCCCAATCAGAGAGCGCTTGCGCATAATTCAACTGCTCTTTTTCACTATCTTCCCCAGCGGTCATTGCAAGGTTCATGGCGTTTTCAGCATCGGCTAATTTTTTGGCCGCAATTCGAATTTTCTCTTGCGAGACTGAAATCAATAAATCTCTTACGGTAGAACCATCGCGAACCGTGCCAATAAATTGGCGCATCACACCTAAGCCGCCAGAGATTGCAACTTTTCCGCTCTCTGGTTCTAGATCACCAGAAATCATTTTAACTAGCGTTGTTTTGCCAGAACCATTCGGTCCAATTAGTGCGACTTTAGCCCCTTCGCCAACTCGAAATGAAACATCATTTAACAGCACACGGCCATCTGAAAGCGAATACTCAATCCCGATTACATCGATATGTCCCATAATTATTAATACTCAATACTCTGCAAAGTTAATCCGCGGGCTGGAAAAACTAAACTATCGCTAATTCTCGTTTTACCTTCGAGAATAGATTTAATCCATTCCGGTTCAAATCTACCCTCGGCAACACAAGCCACCGCACCAATCATATTGCGAACCATTGAGTAGCAGAACGCATCGCCGATAACATCAGCTTTTAAAAACCCGTCGTTGCCCCGATCCCAATTAAAGGTTTCTAAAGTTCTCACAGTGGTTGCGCCAGCATCGGGTTTGCAAAACGTGGCAAAATCATGTTTACCTATTAAATATGCGCTGGCTACTTTTAATCGGTTTAAATCTAGTTCTCGATACCAAGTTGTGGTATCGAAACGCGCCAACGGCGGAATTGTCTGCAACCCATCTGCAATTTTGTAAATGTAATGGCGGCGCATCGCCGAAAACCGCGCATGAAAATCAGTCGGTGCTTTCGTAGTAGAAATAATCCGAATATCCTCAGTGAGAATTCGATTTAATCTATAGGTAAAATTACTAATTTCCCAGAGATTCCCATCGCGATCTAAATTCGGTAAATCAAAGTGGGCAACTTGATGCGCTGCATGCACGCCAGCATCGGTTCGGCCAGCAGCCGTTAAAGAAATGGTTTCGCGAGTAAAGGTTTCAAGCGCATTCTCCATAACGCTTTGAATAGTTACTTGATCTGGTTGCTTAGCCCATCCGGCAAAGTTGGTACCGTCGTATGAAAAATCTATTCGGATACGAAAAAACCCACCCTCAGGGTTGAGAGTGGGTTCCATCGTTAATCTATTTTGTGAAGAGTTACTTTACTTAGCGACAGCTTTCTTAGCTGCAACCTTCTTCTTAGGTGCTGCAGCTTTCTTTGTGGCTTTTACTGCTTCATCAACTACTGCAGTTTTAGCAGATACGCCATCAGCAAGAACTTCGATAACTGCCATTGGCGCGTTATCACCTTTGCGTGGGCCAATCTTTGTGATTCGAGTGTAGCCACCCTTGCGCGCTGCAAATCTTGGACCGATTTCAGTAAAGAGAGTGTGAACCACGCTCTTGTTTGTAATCTGCGCCAGAACTAAACGACGTGCTGCTAGGTCACCTTTTTTTGCATGAGTGATTAACTTTTCAGCAAGTGGGCGTAACCGTTTAGCTTTCGCTTCAGTTGTGGTGATTTTTCCGTGTTGGAAAAGTTGTTCCGCAAGTGTGCGTAGTAATAAACGTTCGTGAGATGGGCTCGAGCCGAGGCGTGGGCCTTTACTTGGTCTTGGCATTATCTATTCCTACCTTATGCCTGCTCTGAATCGACAAGATCATCATCAACCTCAGCGCCATAGTTCTGGTGCTTTGTTGGATCAAAACCAACTGGTGAATCTTTGAGTTGCATACCCATTGATACCAATTTAGCTTTTACTTCGTCGATTGATTTTGACCCGAAATTACGGATATCTAAAAGATCGGCCTCACTGCGACTGATAAGTTCCCCAACAGTGTGGATTCCTTCGCGCTTTAAGCAGTTATATGAGCGCACTGTTAGATCTAAATCTTCAATTGGAAGTGCTAGATCTGCTGCGAGCGCTGCATCTTGAATGGAAGGACCGAGGTCAATTCCTTCTGCTGAATAATTAAGTTCGTGAGCGAGACCAAAGAGTTCAACAAGTGTCTTACCAGCCGATGCCATTGCATCACGAGGTGAGATAGAACGTTTAGTTTCTACATCAAGAATTAGACGATCGAAGTCGGTGCGTTGTTCTACACGAGTTGCTTCTACCTTGTAGGTAACACGAAGTACTGGAGAATAGATTGAGTCAACCGGAATTCTTCCGATCTCAGCGCCAACTTGTTTGTTTTGAACTGCAGTTACATAACCGCGACCACGTTCAATAGTAATTTCAATTTCAAGGTTTGCTTTTGCGTTCAAGGTTGCGATGTGAAGATCAGGGTTATGAACTTCAACGCCGGCAGGAACTGCAACATCAGCGCCAGTTACTTTGCCATCTCCGGTTTTACGGATATAGGCAACGGTTGGCTCATCGTTATCGGATGAGAAAACCAGGTTCTTGATGTTGAGAACGATCTCAGTGAGATCTTCTTTTACGCCTTCAATGGTGCTGAACTCGTGGAGCGCACCGGCCACGCGGATGCTTGTGATAGCAGCGCCTGGGATTGAAGAGAGCAGGGTACGACGTAGTGAATTTCCAAGTGTGTAACCAAAGCCAGGTTCCAACGGTTCAATAATGAATCGAGAACGG
>CAZMNB010000081.1:0-4461 GCA_964567545.1 uncultured Bifidobacterium sp.
GAACTTTACGGACGATCTTGATGTCGACTCTCTCAGCATGGTTGAAGTTGTAGTCGCTGCTGAAGAGCGTTTTGGCGTAAAGATTCCCGATGACAAAGTTACTGAACTTGCAACAGTTGGCGATGCCGTTAACTTTATTGTTAACGCTGCAAAGTAACTCTTCTCTAACTGGGTTTTAGGTAACCGAATTGAACCAGCGTCGCGTCGTAGTCACTGGACTTGGTGCTACTACTCCCCTTGGTGGAGATGTTCCAACTACTTGGGCTGCGTTAATCGCAGGCAAAAGTGGTGTGCGTACTCTGCAAGGTGACTGGGTTTCTACTATTCCGGTCTCAATTGGCGCACCTGTTGCAGTTGAGCCGCTTGATGTTATGGACCGAGTAGAGATACGACGTTTAGACCGCTCGGAACAATTTGCGCTAATTGCATCGCGCGAGGCTTGGCAAGATGCTGGCAAACCTGAAATCAATAAAGAACGACTTGGCGTTGTCATCGCTTCCGGAATTGGTGGAGTGATTACACTTCTTGATGCTTATGATGTTTTAAAAACAAAAGGTGCTCGATTAGTCAGTCCACACACAGTTCCAATGTTGATGCCAAACGGCCCTGCGGCAAATGTGGGTTTAGAACTTGGCGCTAAAGCTGGCGTTCACACACCAGTAAGCGCCTGTGCTTCTGGTGCGGAAGCAATTGGGTATGCGCTAGAAATGATTCGTAACAATCGGGCTGATCTAGTTCTAGCTGGTGGCGTTGAAGCTGCAATACATGGGCTGCCAATGGCTGGATTTGCTTCTATGAAAGCTTTATCTATCCGAAATGACGAACCAGAAAAGGCCTCGCGCCCATACGATGTTAATCGCGATGGATTTGTACTTGGCGAAGGCGGTGGCGTTTTAGTTCTAGAAGAGTATGAGCATGCAATCGCACGCGGTGCAAAAATTTATGCTGAGATTGCAGGCCAAGGTTTAACTTCTGATGGATATCACATTGCTGCGCCAGACCCAGAGGGAAGTGGCGTGAAGCGCGCCATTGAAATGGCACTAGCTGATGCTGGGCTCACCACAAAAGACATTGTGCATTTAAATGCACATGCGACTTCGACGCCTGCTGGTGATGTTGCAGAAGCCACCGCACTAGTTAGCGCATTCGGAGATGAAATTTCACACGTAGCGGTATCCGCAACAAAATCTATGACTGGTCACCTTTTAGGTGGCGCTGGCGCTATTGAAGCGATATTTGTAGTTCTCGCGCTACACCATCGTCTTGCTCCCCCAACAATTAATGTTGACGAATTAGATCCCGCTGTAAAATTAGATGTTGTAATTAACGTTGCAAGATCACTTCCGCAAGGCCCGATTGCAGCTCTAAACGATTCATTTGGTTTTGGTGGCCATAATGTGGTGCTTGCAGTTAAATCTTTTGAGGGCAAGTAGATGAGCGATAACGCAGAAGTAGATCAACGAGATCCGCAGTTAAGAATTGAGCGGATTTTAGATAAGGGAACCACTCAATTACTTTCAGAGCGAAACAAATCAGGAATGTTAGCGGCCCATGGCAGCGTAAACGGGGTAGCGGTGACTGTTTTTGCATGCGATGCCACAATTCAAGGTGGCGCGATGGGAAATGATGGTGCAAAAGTTATTTGCGAGGCATATGGATACGCTCGAAAAAATAACACGCCAATTGTAGGAATTTGGCACTCTGGTGGTGCGCGATTGCGTGAAGGCGTACTTTCACTTGATGCTTTTGGTCGAGTATTCCAAGCGATGATTCAAGCGAGTGGAAAAATTCCACAGTTTTCTCTAGTAGTTGGACCTGCAGCAGGTGGCGGCGCTTATGGACCATCTCTTACCGATGTAGTTGTGCTCGCACCTGAAGGCAGAATATTTGTGACTGGTCCAGATGTAGTGCGAAGTGTTACTGGTGAAAATGTAGATATGGCTCGACTTGGTGGCCCAGAACCACATGGTCGACGTAGTGGTGTTGTGCATGTAGTTGCTGAAACCGAAGCTGAATCTTATGAAGCAATAAAGAGATTAACTTCGTTATTTGGCAATCAAGGTCAGATCGCCAACGAGGTTTCAGAATTAGATTTAGCCGCGCTATTACCCGAATCTGGAAAGCGCGCATATGACGTACATCCGTTAATTGAAGGTTTATTAGATAAGGATTCCCAATCGCAAGAACTTTTTCCAAAGTGGGCGCCAAATATCACCATAACTTTAGGTCGATTGGGCGGTCGTACTGTTGGTGTGGTTGCAAATAATCCGCTGCGCCTTGGCGGTTGTTTAGATTCTTCTTCTGCTGAAAAAGCTGCGCGTTTTGTGAGACTTTGCGATTCATTTGGAATTCCACTTGTGGTAGTAGTTGATGTGCCTGGGTACTTACCCGGAGTTGGTCAAGAGTGGGATGGCGTAGTTCGCCGCGGCGCAAAGCTGCTCCATGCATTTGGTGAATCGGTTGTGCCACGAGTAACACTTGTAACTCGCAAAGCTTATGGTGGTGCTTATATTGCAATGAATTCCAGATCGCTTGGCGCAACCAAAGTGTTTGCTTGGCCAACTGCGGAAGTCGCGGTGATGGGCGCAGTAGCGGCAATCCGCGTGTTACATCGCAGGATTTTGGCAGATGTTCCAGATGACCAACGTGAATCAATCGAACTTGAATTAGCTGCAGAGCATGAAAAAATATCTGGTGGCGTTGCCCGGGCTATTGAAATTGGTGTCGTAGATGAAATTATTGAACCAAGTCTGACTCGCAACGCGATCGCGCAGGCAATTGCAAAAGCCCCACAGTTACGCGGGGCTCATGGCAATATTCCGTTATAAGTTAATTAGTTTTAAATGCCACCGTTACGGTAATTGAAATAGTTTTTTCAATTGTTGAGGTGTCATAGTAACCACCTGCTGCAGTATCGGTTGAATCAGGTGATGTAACTTGGGTAGGTCCGCTCTTAACTGCAATTACCGAACCAACTTTCCCACCAGTTGCGTTCATGATGGCTTCGGCGCGAAGTTTCGCATCTTTCATTGCCTGTGCCAGTAAATCTGGACGTAACTCTGAGAGGTTTGATACATAATAGTTTGGGCCGAAATTAGAAACATTTACCCCTGTTTGAAGTAACACTCCGATGCCGTCACTTAGCTTTTTAACCAATTGAACATCGGCACTCCGCACCGTTAAAGTTCTTGATCCTTGGTAGCTAAGGACTCGACCAGTTGGGTTTCCATTTATATATTCATTATTTGGATAAGTAGAAACTGCGCCTAATTCAATAGCATCTGCTGGTACTCCACCTTTTATTAAATAATCTTGGAGCGCAACAATTCCCGCTTCAACTTTCTTTACGGCTGCGGTTTGGGTCTGAGCAGATTCTTGTGATGAAAGTGTCCAAACAACTTTATCTGAGGTAGCGCTTACCTTTGCACTTCCAGTAACGGAGATGCCATCACCAGCGCGAGTTGCAAACCCACTTCCAACTTTTGCTAATCCGGCGCCAATTGCGGAAGCTAAAATCCCAGAAGCAAGAATGAGTGCAATTAATCGGTTACGTTCGATGTTTAAATTCATACTGAGAGTTTATCAAATAATTCTTCAAAACCTTCACCCATCACTATTCGAAATGGTTCGAGTTCTCGATCCCAAGATTTTCCCAGAAAACTTTCCAGTTTTTCTACCAGGTCTTCAGAATTAAATTGAGAGATAGCGGCGCTAATTTGGTTTTCATTAACCATGATGTCACCCGAAGGTCCAATGGTTGCGCGATGTAATTTCAAGTTCGGTGTGAAGCGGAAGTAATCGCCATCACTTCCAAGTGCTGAATCTTCTCTAATCTCGAACCGTAAATAATTCCAACCTGCAAGAGTTGTCGCCAATTGGGCCCCGCTACCATTTTTACCTTGCCAAGTTAATGCAGTTCGAAATGTCCCAGATAAGAGCGGTTGCAACTTCCAATCATTCTTAATTGGAATACCAAGAACTTCCGAGAGCGACCAATCGACATGCGAACATAAAGATTTCGGTGCAGAGTGAATCGTCAATGTGCCATGGGTAATTCCCAAATGGATTGGCGATAGCGTGATCATGCGGGCTCCTTTTAAAGGAGCATCTACTAAGTTGCGTTACTTAGTTAGATGCACCTTCCCCAGCCCACCTAATTAAGTAACTCTGAGCGTAATCTCACGGTGAAAAAAGTGCAATATCGCCATTTTCTATCAGGAACTTTTCAGAGTACGCTTTGCCTTAGTCCAACGCTTATCAGTACCCGCTTGCTGGCAAGAACTGTTTGGATCCGCCTCGAGGAAACTCAAGTGGATTTGAAGAGAAGCTCAGATCGGTATCGCTGTAGAACGGAAAGACTGGCGTTCGTGGAATTCACGGGCGTCCCCCATGTACCGAAGGAAAGCTAAATGGCAACAGGCACAGTTAAGTGGTTCAACTCTGAAAAGGGTTTTGGTTTCA
>CAZMNB010000082.1:0-4353 GCA_964567545.1 uncultured Bifidobacterium sp.
GTTTTCGCGCACGAGTACTTGTGGCAGAGGATGAAGAGTTCACGCTCAATCTGCTGCGAGAGGTGCTGGAGGGTGCGAATTTTCAGGTCGAGGCTGTGAAGTCAGTAGCTGAGGCGATTGAGCGAATTGGGACATTTGATCCTCATGCGGTGATCACCGATTTGAACTTCGGTGTTTCCGGTCCAAGTGGGGCCGACTTGCTGCAATTTATTGAAAAGGAACATCCGTGGGTGGGCAAGGTTGTGCTGACATCGCACGCCTCCCCTGCCTTGGCAATTCCAAACGGAGTGGAGATTTCTGCTGATGTTAGGTACTTGGTCAAATCAGAGTTGGGTTCAATTTCAGATTTAGTGGCCGCGATTGAAGATTCTATTTCGCATTCAACATCAGGCGCTGAAAAACCCATAATTGAAAATGATCGGGTTTTAATTAGCTCGACCCAAGGCGAAATATTGCTGTTGCTAGCTGAAGGTTACACAAATTCTGCGATCGCTAAAAAGCGTGGCACCTCACTACGGGCTACCGAAACTTTGGTACAGCGAACTTTTGCTAGTTTGGGAATCAAAAATGACGAAGAATTCAACCCCCGCGTTTTAGCAGTGCGCATGTGGCAACAAGGAAAAGTTGTTATTAAGTGATTGCTCTTTTTAAAAAATTCAAAATTGCGGTAACTGGTAGGTGGGCGGTTGCGCTTCCAACTTCGCTAATGACAATCGGCGTGGGAATAGTTTTTGCAATTGAGCGTGAATCCATTTTAGTCCCTCAAAATCTGAATTCTAGGTTATTAATTGTTACCTGCGGTGAATTAGTGGCCGCGCTTTACCTTTTTTTGGCACAACTAATCCTTTTGAATAGTCGGAAACAGGAGAGACAGAATCTGCTGCTCTGCATCTTTGTTTGGTTCAGCACAGGCGCAATTCGTGGGATTTCGTCAGCTTTTTACGCTCATTTTGTGCTCGATTTAGATTTTGAATTTGCACGGAGAATCTCGAACGGTATGGCATTTACGGGTTTTACCTTAATGGCATTTGCTTTCTACGCCGGTACTATAGAGAAAAACTACATCGAAAATAAGGCGCTTCGATCACTAACCAATTTTTTAGAACATGATGAAGTTGAATTGACAGAAAGTGAAATGCAGGCACGAACCCACACCTTAGTTGAACTAAGGGAATTCATATTGCCTAAAGCCTATAAGATTCAAGAAATTGCAAAAGAATTAAGCAGGTGGGACGTTGAAGTTGCTGCAACGACTCTGGGCTCGCTTCGCAAGCAATCTGAGGAATTAGCATTAAGTATCGAAAATGAAAGAAAGAAGTTATTGCAAACTCAGGTAGCACGAAATGAATCACATCAATACTCAAATATTCGGACAACTTTTTTTACTGGGCTTTTTCCGAAAACTATTTCAGTGAGAATTACTATGTTAGTTTTTGGCTTTGGTGTACTCGCCGGCCAGTTGCCGCGTAATGGCATTGTCGCAGGTGGGAGATTTGCCTTGGTAGATGGTCTGGTGATAGTGGCTGGGCTCTTTGTTTTTTCTAGAATATCTAGAAGGTTAACTGGTATTGCATTATTCATTATTTATCCAATTGCATATGGCAGCATATTCGTTTGGCAGTTTTTGATTTTAAAGTACCAGAAAGAATGGGGATTTGATCTTCCAAACCCCAATAATCCGTTAGCTGGCGGGTTAAAAACTTTGATTAACGTTTATGTCCCATCCGTTTTGGCAAGCTTGATCACCGACACAAGTAGAGAAAATGAAGCGCTCACCGCTAAAAACTTAGAATTACGAACGCGGGTGGCTGTTCTCTCACAATCTAACGAATCGCTTAAAAACAAGGCGGTAGCAGCCAGATTTGGGGTTATTCAAGGGAAAATTTCAGGCGTAATTATGGCGCTTCAAATATTACAAGATAATGTAATAATTGAAAAAAATCGAGATAAGAACGAAGAATTCTTAACTCAAACCATCAATTTGATAAATTCTGCGATTTCTGAGATTAATACCCTCGGCAGAGGTTAGAATGAATACTAATATGCGTGGTGTTACAAATAATGTTCTTTTTAGACACATTCAGAACGATTTATCAAAGATTCTGAAGTTTTTACCTTTGAACATTATTTCCTGGCGTACATTCTGGGCATCATTACCAATATCAATGCTAGTTGCTCCGCTGTTAATCGCTCCAAAAGGTAGTTCTGTAGTCGATCTAGCAAAATGGACAGCAATTGCTATCTTTTCACATTTGTGTATGGCGCCTTTTGTTTTTTATGTCAAAGACAAGAATAATCTTAATTTACAAATATTCTTCTCTTTTGCAATGGGGGCAATTCGAGGCGGTGTAATTGGACTTAGCGCACCACTATTAGGCCTAACAGATTTAACTCCGATACCAGCAAGAATGGCAAATTCAGCGATTGCCGTCTTTTATTGGCTCCAAGTTTTTGCAATCTATTTTGATGTAAAAGATTATTATCAGAAGAAAGTAAGAGAATTTTTGCATAAAATAATTTTTGAAATGAATTTAGAATCTGCAAACAATTACGAAGTAAGTGGGTCTCTGACTTCTAAATCTAAAATACTTGTGCTGATTGCAAATTTAAAAGAAGAGATTGAATTAAATAGTAAGCCTGATCAATCTGGATCATTTAAGGTTCAGATTCAGGCCATAGACGATTTGATTGAAGAACATATAAAACCTGCTAGCGCGAAAAAATGGCAGGATAGCGAGTTAATTTGGCCAAAATTTTCTTTCTTGAAAATCTTTAAGAAGAGCTTGGAAATGGACTTAATCCCAGTAATTGGAATCATCTTATTAACTCTTCCTTTTAGCGCTTTTGGAAACATAGTTCGATACGGAATTTTCATTGGACTAGCTGCACTTACTTTTTCTGCCTCACTAACTCTTGCAATAAATTTCACTCTGAATTCCATTTTGATAAAAAATGTGAGCAAATTCAAGAAAAATATCTATTTTCTGGTTTCTTGGTCTATGATCTCCGCACCATTGAATATTGTTTTTTTGCGGCATTTTACGATCGAGAGAAATTTTTTGCTTGTCGACACAATTCAGATAGTTCTGCTTTCTTCCCTACTTTTTCTCGCTTTTATTTTCGCCGCAACAGCACTTTCATCGCTTAAAGTGAGTCGGAATGAAGCCTTAGATCTTCTGGGTAATTTGATTCCGCAGAATCAATTGGAATCATTCATGGCTAGCGGATTCGCCGCAAAGTCAGCAGCAGACTTGGCGCAGTATTTGCATGCCGAAGTGCAGGCTCAATTACACGCCTGCAAGTTGCTGCTATTGCGCGCATCCGAGTCTGATTTCAAACTATTCTCACCAAATGTCACCCAGATGGTGGTAAATCGGTTAGAGATGCTCGGCCATTCCTACACGAAGACACCTTCAATAATTCCAAGGGAGCGGATGCTGGAGATTTCTCATTCATGGCGAGGCTTGGCGGCGATTGATTTAGAATTACCGGTGGAGTTCAATACTTTTTCACGAGATGGCGAAGTAGCTACTCAGTTAATTGAGGAAGTGATAGTGAATTCTATTCGACATGGAAAAGCTAAATTCATAAAAATAGTAGCAACTATTAGTGATTCGATTTGTAATGTGGTGATATCAAACGACGGTCAACTTAAGAACGTCGATTCAACTGGCCTTGGTGGAACCTTGTTTGCAACTTTTACTAACTCTTGGAATATCGAAGAAGTTATTGATGGCACTCGAATTCGATTTACAATTCCGTTTAATTTCGAGGCAAGTGCCGATAACCATGTATAAAAATTGGCAGATTCGTGCAAAGAATGCGCGAAATGCCTATCAAATTTCAATCATCGCTTTGATGTTGATCCCGGACTCGATTGCCATTTCGCTCGCAGCGATCGTTGCATACGCGAATCGATTCCCAGATGCCGCATCGGCAAGGATGGTAACGCCATCGATCAATCAAATTGAATATAAAAATATTCTGGGTGGCATTGTGCTTGCGTGGATATTAGTTTTGATTTTTTCTGGTACTTATAAATTTAGCCATGCCACGCTGGTGGTTTTCAATTTACGATTACTTCTTAAACGTTCTTTTGCTTTTTTCTTCTTTCTTGGATTCCTCTCCTTTATTTTGAAGGCGTCATTTTCGCGGGGAGTTTTCTTATTGATGTTGGGTAGTGGGTTAGTTTTTCTTTTTATTACTCGGATTGTGGTTGCAACGCTCATTCTTCGTCCGCTTATTATGCAGAAGAAGATACACACCAAGATGATGATTATCGGTAGGGAAAGAAGCGATATTGAGGATCACTTTGAGTGGATTATAAAAAACCGTCGGCTTGGGTTTGCGGTG
>CAZMNB010000083.1:0-4248 GCA_964567545.1 uncultured Bifidobacterium sp.
AACTTCAAGAGCGCGTTGCAAAACTTGCTGGTGGAGTTTGCGTAATCAAAGTTGGCGCACATACTGAAGTCGAATTGAAAGAGAAGAAGCATCGTTTAGAAGATGCAATCTCGGCAACTCGCGCAGCAGTTGAAGAAGGAATTGTGGTTGGCGGTGGCGCAGCACTCGTGCACGCATCATCAGCTCTCGATAAGGACCTAGGCCTTGATGGCGACCAAGCAGTTGGTGTTCGCTTAGTTCGCAAAGCTTGCGAAGAACCACTTCGCTGGATTGCCGAAAATGCTGGCCATGAAGGCTATGTAGTTGTATCAAAAGTTCGTGCTTTGAAACCAAACGAAGGATTCAATGCGGCAACTGATGTTTATGGCGATCTAGTCAAAGATGGTGTCATTGATCCGGTAAAAGTAACTCGCTCTGCACTTGCAAATGCAGCTTCGATTGCCGCAATGTTCATCACAACCGAAGCGTTGGTCTTTGAAACTCCAGAGGAGAAGAAAGTTGAAGCAGCTGGACATGGCCATAGCCATGGCCCAGGTGGTCATTCACATTAATTAAGGCGTTAAAAAACCCGAGTGGCATATCCACTCGGGTTTTTTTATTTCTACGCTTCAAAGATGTTAAGAGGCGCTAAAAATTTTTCTAACTTGAGTACGTTCGATAATTTCAATTCGCTCGTCTTCAGTTAAGCCACCCCAGATTCCATATGGTTCTTGAACTGCAAGGGCATGAGCGCGGCAAGCCGCAATTACCGGACAAGCAGAACAGATGGCTTTTGCCGCATGCTCGCGCGCTCTGCGACGGGGTCCGCGCTCGCCATCTGGATGAAAGAACATCTCGGATGGCAGGTCTCGGCAAGCGCCTTGATATTGCCACTCCCACGAATCAGCGACAGGTTTAGGTAAGCGCGATAGTTCAGACATAAGTGAGAATATACAACCGCGCCACAAGTTGTTCAAGTATTTGACCTACTTTTGGCGCGTTTCAAGTGGTGAGTTGGCTCTCAAAGCGAGAGTATTGGCAGATGGCGACCAATAAAGCGGAGCATTACACGGTCGCCGCCGTGGCTCGTCAGATCGGGGTTGCGCCCGCAACTTTGCGAACCTGGGATCGTCGTTATGGGTTAGGCCCGAGTCGTCACAGTGGTGGCAGTCACCGCCGTTATGCCGAATTGGATCTGGCTCGCCTGATTTTGATGCGCAAACTAATTACTGCCGGAGTCGCGCCAGCTGAAGCTGCAGTTAAAGCGTTAGCGCTGAAATCAAATCAACACACGGCGAAATCAGTTAAGCGTAATTATGCAAAAGAGATCGCTAACCCTGCAGGGTTAATTGAAACCTTAATTCGCGCTGCAACCGCGCTCGATTGTGCGCTGGTCAAAGAAGTACTTTCTAAGCAGATTAAAAAACACGGCGTCACCACAACTTGGCGCGAATTGATTACCCCGGTATTAATTCAAATCGGAAAAAATTGGGAAATTGGCAAAGACGATATTGAAGTTGAGCATATGCTCAGCGAAGTCTTGCAAGGTATCTTGCGCGATAGTAAGGTTAAAATTTTAAAGCCGATAAATGCGCGTCCAGTGCTTTTAGCTTGCGCTGGTGAAGAGTTACATACATTGCCACTACATGCTTTAGCTGCAGCGTTAGCCGAACGAAATATCGAAGTTAATTTTCTGGGTGCTCGCACCCCAATATCTGCACTAACTGCAGTCGTGCAGCGATCTGCACCACCTGCAGTTTTCTTATGGGCGACATTGGCAGAAAACGGTGACCATAAAATAGTTTCTGCGCTTCCTAAAATTCGTCCGGCACCTCGAATTCTGCTTGGCGGACCCGGCTGGAAAGTTGAAAATTGTAAGACTGCGATATTTGTAACCGATTTAGATCAAGCTTGCACCGAAATTACGCGGGCGATCGGCGCTTAAAACCACCGATAGACTCACCCAATGAGCGAGGTAAATGAGAAAGTCGCCATGTTGGGGCTCACTTACGACGATGTATTGCTGCTCCCTGATGCCTCTGATGTTGTTCCTTCTGAAGTCGAAACTAAAACCCAATTAACAAAATCAATTTGGCTGGCTGTGCCATTGGTTTCGTCAGCGATGGATACCGTTACTGAATCTGCAATGGCGCTCGCAATGGCTAAAGCTGGTGGCATTGGAATTATTCATCGCAACCTTTCCGTTGCCGAACAAGTAACTCATGTGAAATTAGTTAAAGGTGCCTCATTAATTGTCGGCGCAGCGGTTGGTGTGGGCGATGATGGATTTGCCAGAGCGCAAGCCCTAATTGAAGCCGGGGTAGATGTGGTTGTAGTTGATACCGCACACGGTCATCATCGTGCAGTACTAGATGCAATTTCTAGAATTAAGAATAAGTATTCCAGCCAAGAAGTAATTGGTGGCAATGTCGCAACTCGCGCAGGTGCGCAAGCGCTAATTAATGCAGGCGCAGATGCGGTTAAAGTCGGAGTTGGTCCTGGATCTATTTGCACAACACGTGTGGTTGCAGGTGTTGGCGTGCCACAAGTAACTGCAATCATGGAAGCTGCAAAAGCTTGTAAGAAAGCTGATATTCCATTAATCGCTGATGGTGGTTTGCAATATTCTGGCGACATCGCAAAAGCAATTGTTTCTGGGGCAGACTCGGTAATGCTTGGTTCATTACTTGCCGGCTGTGATGAATCGCCTGGGGAATTAGTGGAAATAGAAGGCCGTAAGTACAAGGCGTATCGTGGCATGGGCTCACTCGGTGCAATGCAATCCCGCGGCGATCAGAAGTCATATTCAAAAGATCGTTACATGCAAGACGATGTACTCTCCGAAGATAAGTTAGTCCCAGAAGGAATCGAAGGTAAAGTTGCATATCGCGGATCAGTATCTGAAGTTGTACATCAACTAGTTGGTGGCCTTAGATCTGGAATGGGATATGCCGGTGCACCTAATATTGAAGCGCTCCAGAAAGACGGACGTTTAATACAAATTACCGCAGCGGGGCTGCAAGAAAGCCACCCGCATGATGTTTTAGACGTGGCAGACGCGCCAAATTACTATAAGAACGCAAAGAATTAATAGGGGGAGTGAACTATGGCCGACATTGAAATTGCCCCAGGAAAGCGTGCTCGCACCGCATATTCTTTTGATGACATCTCGATTGTTCCGTCACGGCGAACTCGGGAACCCGATGAGGTTTCAATTTCCTGGCAAATTGACGCGTATAAGTTGGCGCTACCAATGTTGGCAGCTCCCATGGACTCAGTTGTTTCGCCAGAGACTGCAATAGCAATTGGAAAATTAGGTGGCGTTGGCGTTCTTAATTTAGAAGGGCTTTGGACACGTTATGAAAATCCGATTATTCCGTTGGGTGAAATCTCTTCACTTCCTAACGATCAAGCAACTCGAAGAATGCAAGAAATATATCAAGCCCCAATTCGACCAGAGTTAATTAAAGCGCGCATTGCAGAGATACGTGCTGCCGGAGTAACGGTAGCAGCCGCACTTTCGCCTGCTCGTACTGCAGAATTTCATAAGGCGGTTGTCGATGCCGGTGTCGATATTTTTGTAATTCGCGGAACCACCGTTAGCGCCGAGCATGTATCAGTAAAAACTGAACCGTTAAATCTTAAGAAATTTATTTATGAGCTTGATGTTCCGGTAATTGTTGGTGGTTGCGCAACTGCATCTGGAGCGATGCATTTGATGCGCGCCGGCGCGGCCGGAGTCTTAGTTGGTTTCGGTGGCGGCGCTGCGCACACTACGCGTCAAGTACTTGGAATTTCAGTACCAATGGCATCGGCGGTTGCGGAAGTTGCTAGTGCTCGTCGCGAATATTTAGATGAATCTGGCGGCCGCTATGTACACGTCATCGCGGATGGTTCCGTTGGTAAGAGCGGCGATATCGCAAAAGCGATTGCCTGCGGCGCTGATGCAGTAATGATGGGATCGCCACTAGCAAAAGCAGAAGAAGCGCCTGGTCGTGGTTGGCATTGGGGATCGGAGGCAACCCACAATGAACTTCCAAGAGGTACGCGGGTTCATGTTGGAACTGAAGGAAAGCTTGCCGAAATTCTGCTTGGACCTTCGCATAGCGCAGATGGCTCAATGAATTTATTTGGTGCGTTACGTCGCGGAATGGCCACTTGTGGTTATTCAGACATTAAGGAATTTCAGCGGGTAGAAGTCGTTTTAAATCGTGGCTGAACGCGAACTTGTTTTAGTTATTGATTTTGGTGCGCAATATGCCCAATTAA
>CAZMNB010000084.1:0-4188 GCA_964567545.1 uncultured Bifidobacterium sp.
CTCGGTAAGGAATTTAAACTCTACTAAGAGTTTAAATTTAATAGTTCTAATTTGTTTAAATTGAAAGAAGGCGCAAGGAGTGAACTTGCATTTGTGAGTTCACTCCTTTTGCTAGGTCTAATAGTTATTTGGGATACCTCCCGTACCGAGTTACCTAATTTAAAAATCGCGGTAAGCCCGAATCTATTTCCGTACTTAATCGGATATTTTCTAGTAATACTTTGCGTAATCCTCGTAATCCAAATTATACGTGGTGATACTGCTATTCCAGAAGGTTTGGAAGTTGGCGATAAAATAGAGAAATCTGATTATAAAACTTTTGCATATGTCTTTCTTTCTTTCTTTTCTTATTTAGTTTTGATTACCCGTGGCGGATTTGTGGTTGCAAGCACAGTAGTTTTCGTCGGAATTGCTTTTTCATTTGGTAATCGAAAATTCGTTAAAACTCTAATAATTGGTTTGATATTTGCGGTAATCACTTACTTTACTTTTACTCGATATTTACATGTAGATTTACCAGCTGGTATTTTGAAGGGGATCTTGTGAACCACGTATCCTCTTTAATGGATGGCTTTGTTAGCGCGCTCACTTTTACTAATTTGGGTTTTGGTTTGTTAGGGACATTCTTAGGAACTTTAGTTGGAGTATTGCCTGGAATTGGACCTGCGTTAGCAATTGCGTTATTACTACCGATTACTTACACAGTTGCGCCATCATCAGCGCTGATTATGTTTGCTGCGATTTATTACGGCGCAATGTATGGCGGATCAACCACTTCGATTTTATTAAACACACCTGGTGAGAGCGGATCAGTAATGACCGCGCTTGAAGGAAACCAGATGGCTAAACGGGGTAGTGCCGGAGCCGCGCTAGCCACCGCTGCGATTGGTTCGTTTATTGCCGGTTCCATTGCGACCGCAATTCTGGCATTTGCTGCGCCTGAGATTGCCAATTTAGCGATCAAAGTAGGAGCAGCTGATTACGTAGCATTGATGCTGGTGGCATTTACCACCGTGGGATCACTCCTTGGTTCTTCGCAAATTCGTGGCTTTATTTCACTCGCTGTTGGGTTGGTTCTCGGACTTGTTGGTGCAGATCTACAGTCCGGATTAACGCGATTGGCATTTGGAAATATAAGCGCAAGCGAAGGAATTGAAACGGTGATCGTGATTGTTTCTATCTTTGCGTTGGGTGAAGCGCTATATATCGCTAGCCGATTCAAAGATAGTGGTTGGACCATAATTTCGATGAAGGGCAAAGCACTGATGTCCCGTGACGATTGGCGCCGTTCTTGGAAACCCTGGCTCCGTGGAACTGCAATTGGTTTTCCATTGGGAATTATTCCAGCGGGTGGGTCGGAAGTACCAACATTTTTAAGTTATTCGGTTGAGAAGAAGTTATCTAAGCATCCAGAAGAGTTTGGCAAGGGCGCTATTGAAGGTGTGGCCGGACCCGAAGCTGCAAATAATGCGAATGCGGCGGGTGCGTTAGTTCCGCTATTAGCTTTAGGTTTACCAACTTCGGCAACGGCGGCTGTTATTTTGGTGGCGTTCCAGACTTATCAAATTGAAGCTGGACCGATGTTATTTGCAACTAATCCAGATTTAATTTGGACCTTGATTGCTAGCTTATTTATTGGAAATACTTTGTTATTAATAATGAACTTGCCGTTAGTTCGAGTATGGGTGCAATTACTTAAGATTCCACGACCATATCTATTTGCGGGAATTTCTTGTTTTGCGCTATTAGGTGCTTATGCTCTTAATGGATCTATTTTTGATTTACAAGTAGCGCTCGCGATTGGCGTTGTCGGGTTCTTATTCCGCAGGTTCGGGATGCCGATTACACCGTTGATTCTTGGATTGATTCTTGGACCAAATTTAGAGTTGCAATTTAGAAGAGCGTTACAAATCAGCGCTGGAGATTACGGAACCCTAATTGCTACACCACTTTCTAAGTTTCTTTATATTTCGTTACTCCTGGTATTAGTTGCACCTACTGCGATCAAGTTAGTGAAGAAATCCCGCGCTAAAACTGTAAAGTGATAGGCATGCGATCGATTGCGCTTCAAAGGTGGGCGTTATTAACCCTATTTAATTCAGCGCTATTGCAAGGTGCGATATACGTAATTCGACCGATGATCACATATCGTGGGCTCGAACTTGGTTTAGATGGCACAGGGATCGGAATGTTAGGTGCGCTTTATGCAATTTTGCCGGTGGCGTTGGCGGTATTTTTTGGTCGACTAGTTGGAAAAGTGGGCGAGAAAAAGTTTCTAATTTGGGGCGGGCTTACCGTATTAACTACCGGACTCTTGCTATCGAACGCTAACTCATTCTTCGTATTGGGAGTACTTACCGCGATGGCCGGTTCCGGGCATTTAGCGGTCATGGTTGGTGGCCAAACTATGATGGCTAATCGAAGCGAGCCAGGTTCGTATGATAAATTTTTTGGTTACTACACATTTAGCGCATCACTCGGACAGATGGTTGGTTCGCTTCTTGGTGGCATAACTGGTGGTTCAAATGGTTCACTTCCTAAGTCAACTGCTACAGCGTTTTTAGTATCTGCGCTATTAGCTTTTATCGGAGTTATACCAATTTTATTTACTAAGAGCCTGAGAGTTTCGATTGCCGATAAAGTTGCGGCATCCGATCATAAAATTAAAGCGCGTAAAGTGATAAGAAATCCTGGACTTAAGTCCGCGCTATTCACTTCAGCCGCAGTTTCCTCAACGGTAGATGTCTTGGTAATTTTTTTACCGCTATATGGGCAGGAGAAGAATTTATCTCCTGTTGTTATCGGAACGATTCTGGCAATTCGATCTGGCGCATCAATGCTCTCTCGGCTATTTTTAGGGGAGTTAAGCAGAAGGTTTGGATCTAAACGAATCATGATTTTAAGTGGCATTGTTGCAACCGTAACAATTGGCGCATTGGTATTAACAACAACTGTTTTAATTATCGAAGCGATAATTTTGGTTGCTGGATTTGCGTTAGGGATTGGGCAACCGCTAACGATGGGCTGGGTTTCGCTCGCCTCAGCTCCAGAAGAGCGCGGAATGGCAATCTCACTTCGATTAACGGGAAATCGAGTTGGGCAATTTATATTGCCAGTGGCCGCCGGCGTGAGCGCGGGATCGATGGGGGTGAGCTCGGTATTTTTGGGCTTGGCCGGCTTATTGGCAGCAGCAACGCTGGTATCCAATAGATATGAGTCGTGATTTCAGCATTTTTAGAAAACGTGACCAAATTGTTACCTGCCAGTAGGAGTTAAGTGGCGTGCTTAGTTATAGATTTTCAATGTCTTAGCTCCAACTCGGGGGCGGGGCGATTTCATGGCCTATGAAGAGAATAGGAATCGAATGACCACTGAAAAAAATGGAGCTGGCGTATCGCGACGTACAGTTCTAAAAGGTGCAGCTATCGGAGGTGCTGGACTCATTGGAGGCGGCGCACTTCTATCTAGCTGCGGCAAGAAAAAAGTTACCGGAGATGTTCACTGGACAACTCGTGGTGGCGGAGAAAGCGGCGATGCAATCGCTAAATCAGTAAACGATGCATACACTGCAAAGTCTGGTAACAAAGTAATTGCACAACAAGTTAACTCGGATGATTTCCAGAATAACTTCGTGCAAATCATGCAAGGTACTCCAGACGACGCATTCGGCTGGATGGCTGGTTGGCGCACAAACGCACGCGCCGATGCCGGATTACTTGCCGATGTTTCGGATCAAATCAAAGCTCTAGGAAGTTCCCTTTCTGCTGCTGCTATCCAAGGTGCAACAAATCCTGCAGATGGTAAGCAATACATTATCCCTACAACTTATTACCCATGGGGCTTGCACTATCGCAAGTCGATGGTTGCCGATATTGGTATGGATCCAGAGAACATCGCAACTTGGGATGATTTCATCAAGATGTGCACACTCACCCAGAAAAAGGGCCTAGTCGGTTTCGCGCTAGGTGATAAGGGTGGCTGGGAAGCAATGGGTACATTCGACGTTATCAACGCACGTCTAAATGGATATCAATTCCACATCGAATTGCTAAATGGCAAACAGAAGTGGACTGATCCTAAAGTTGTTGAAGTCTTCAAGCACATGGAACAGTTGATCCCATTCATGAACAAGAACATTCTTGATATTTCATGGGATGGCATGCGCGATCTACTTCTACAAAAGAAGTG
>CAZMNB010000085.1:0-4068 GCA_964567545.1 uncultured Bifidobacterium sp.
ATTCGAACCAGCTGGCATGACCGATGATCCAGATATTCGCATGGCGCAATCCATGATGGATTACATCTTCCGTCGGTTAGCTCTTGATTATTTACCATTTGATGATCGCTCATCACTTGGTCTTTACACGGCAGCAGAGCGTGCAAATGCGCTAGATACTGGCGAATACAGTGCGATTGAAGTTGCAGCGCCATTAGCTGTAGTTGCACCAAAGCCTGCAATTGTGAAAACTGAAGTAAAAATTGAAGCAGCACCGTCACATATTGGTTCTTCAACTGAATTGATGGAGAAGCTTTCTGGAGTTAAAACTGATGCGCCACTATGTATGACCTGTGGTGTAAAGATGCGCATGTCAGGCGCTTGTTATGTCTGCGAAGGTTGCGGCGCTACATCTGGTTGCAGCTAATCCACAATTAATTAAAAAGCGGGCCCGAGTTAATGGGGCTCGCTTTTTTATTGAATTTCAACAGTAAGGTTTCCACATGGCCTCGTCACAACTCGGTGCGAAGGTTCGAAGCGCGCTAGATGTTGCAGTTGAAGCAATCGGCGGCTCGCCACGTGCTGGCCAAATCGAAATGGCAGAAGCGGTAGCGAATGCGCTAAATGATCGGCACCATTTATTAGTTCAAGCAGGAACCGGGACTGGAAAATCGCTGGCATATCTAATACCGGCGTTGGTTCATGGAAAGAAAGTTTTGGTTGCTACCGCAACTCTTGCGCTACAACGACAACTCATAGAACGCGATCTACCTAAAATTAAGGATGCGTTAGAGAAAGAGCTAAATCGGGAATTTTCTTTTGCAATCTACAAAGGGGTTGGAAACTATCTCTGTCTGCAGAAAATGAATAGTGAAATTCCAGACCCCGATGGTGAATTGCTCTTAGAGATTGGCGTGCTTGGTAAAGATGCAAAACGGCTGCAGGCTTGGGCAAAATCTCCAGGCGCATCCGGGGATCGTGATGATGCTCCAGATGTCGATCGACGAGTTTGGTTAGCAAATTCGGTATCTGGCCGTGAATGCGTTGGCGCTGATGATTGCCAATTCGGAACCAAATGCTTCGCGGTGAACGCGAAAGCTAAAGCGCAACGAGCCGACATAGTCGTCACCAACCACACTTTGCTTGCCATCGAAATAGTGGATTCGCATCCGATCTTGCCGGACCGTGACGCGATTGTGCTCGATGAAGCCCATGAATTTATGGACCGTACAACTCAAGCAGTTACTGAGGAACTCACCTCTGGCAGGGTTATTCGCGCCGCGCAGATGGCTAAACGGCATATGCCGGGCAAAACCGCAGAGGCGTTTTCTAAAGCTGCCGATAGTTTTGCGGCCGCAATTGCGGATTATGCTGATGATTATCGAAATAACCGCGATGAGCAACGTCGACTTGACCAGTTGCCTGCACAATTAGAAGCGCCAGTACGAAAAGTTAAAGAAGCAGCCGAAGCGTTAGGCGCAGCAATAAATGCAGATGCCGAAATTATCGATCCTGATTCGATTGCCGAAAGAGCGCGCGTAAAAGGTGCAGTTAATGAAGTTAAACAGACTGCGACCAAGATGTTGAAAATCGGCCATGGTTATGTAATGTGGTTTGAACCAAATTTCTCAACGCTCTATTTAGCCCCGCTAGATGTTTCTGCTGAACTTCGCAAGAATTTATTTACAAAAACTCCAGTAATTGCAACAAGCGCAACTTTAACCGTCGGAAAAGGATTTGATGCGATCGCACGAAATCTCGGGATTCAAGCGGGGGAGAACGAAGATACCGATAGCAATTGGGAGATTGATCCAACGAATGTAACAATGCTTGATGTCGGATCACCATTTGATTTCGCAAATCAAGGAATGCTTTATCTGCCTAAACATTTACCCGAGCCTGGCCGAGATGGTCCAAGTAAAGAAGCGCTCACTGAGTTGGGAGAATTAATTGATGCTGCTGGCGGACGAACTCTTGCACTATTTTCATCTTGGCGTGGCGTTGAAGCTGCCGACGAACACTTGCGAAAAGTGCTAGCCGAGTTGCCGATTTCGATAATTACGCAACGGCGCGGCGATAGCGTTGGTTCGCTGGTAGAGAGATTTGAAAAAGACCCAACTTCAATTTTGTTAGGAACTATGAGTCTTTGGCAAGGCGTTGATGTTCCTGGCCCTTCATGCACACTAGTTGCTATCGATCGAATTCCATTTCCACGCCCGGATGATCCGGTCATGTCAGCTCGCGCCGCCGAGATCGATGCAGCGGGTGGCTCAGGTTTTATGCAAGTTTCGCTCCCAAGAGCTGCGCTGTTACTTGCTCAAGGCACAGGTCGATTGATTCGTTCCTTAGATGATCGCGGCGTAGTTGCGATTCTAGATTCTAGAATTGTTACAAAACGATATGGATCCATCCTGTTAAATTCAATGCCGCCGTTATGGCGAACGGGCGATGGCGCAGTAGTCAGAGATTCACTTTCGCGACTGAATGAACAATTTAGCTAATTTAAATTTAGCGTCGATATTACTTTAGAAATCTCAGGCCAAGATTTTGCAAAACTGGGATGCAAGTTATGAGCGCCAACCTCGGAAATTAATATCCACTTTACTTCCATAGATTCATCATTCATCTCATAAGCTTGTAGTTGAGCCGCTGCAGTTGCAATTACAGTGTGATAGCTCCAATCACCGTGATCATCGGTAAATATTTTTACTGGGGTTACTAAATGCTCCGCAACTCCGATCTCTTCATTCGCTTCTCGAAGCGCTGATTCCAGAATTGTTTCGTGCGAATCTCTAGCGCCACCCGGAATTCCCCAGGTATCGCCGTTATGCACCCAAGGAGCGCGGTGTTGTAACAAAATTCGTCCATCTCTTACCAGGAGCAACCCAGCAGCCCCGTGCAACCCCCAGTGTTTAGAGCCGCAATTACATTGGATCCAACCATCACCATCGCGCGCGCCCATAGCCCTTAGTTTTACACAGTTTGATCTAGTTAGCAGAACTGCAAGTAGTGCCAAGTCTTACCATCGTAAAGTTATGGTCAATTTGAGATTGCAGTCACTGATTTCATTATTAATGACAATTCTTTTCATTTCGAGCTGTGCCAGAAGTGAAGGCACCATCAATGTAAATGAAACTTCTAATGCACAAAATATTGACGGGATTCCAACGCAGATTCCGGCGGCAGCAATTGACGAGGTAATTGCCTATTTTGAAGCGCTTAATCTGGCGCTTGATAGCGGCGATATAACCAGATTAAAGAGTGGCAGGTTTGATAATTGTGGATGTCTAGAAATTGCCCAAAATATTGCCGAGATATGGAGTACCTCCAATTTATTAGGAGGCGATTATCTAATTAAGCGGATTGCACCGCTTCGAATTGGAGCTAACAACTTGCAGATAAAAGTACTGGTCAACCGAACCGAGGTTTTGAAAGTGGATCGAAACACTGGATCAGTAGAAAGCTGGCCACAAACTGAAATATCTACCAATTTCTCAATGACAAAAAGTGACGGCAGCTGGGTTCTAACTGAAAGTAGTTCTGGATGAAAAAGTTTTTGCTGATATTACTTATTTCCAATTTATTCATAGTTTCAGCTTCTGCAACGTGCACGGGGGAGATTTGCATTGATGTAGTTGCTGATCCAACATCACATCAGATTGTGATAACTGCCTCGAAGAAAGGCAGTTCTGGAGGCTCCAACTTTGAGGTCAGTCCCTCACCGAAACCAAAGCGAGTAATCGTAAAGAAACCCTGGATTCCTTGGCTACCCAAACCTGTGGTTGCTAAGAAAAGCCCAGCACCAAGGCGGACGTATGTGAGAAAACCAAAACCAAAAACGTTAAGCAGCGCAGACCTTAGCGATCGAATCACAAAGTTATTACCGATTGGATCGATTAAGCGGCAACCAAGCGATCCAGTATTGGTGCAAGTTCCAGTTAATTTTTGGACAAATACTCCAACCACATTCAGAACTATTGTGATGGTCTTAGAGGTGCCGGTGGTTGTTGAGTTACACCCGCTATTTACTTGGAGCTTTGGTGATGGCGATCTTTTTGTAACACCATTAACCGGAGAGCCTTATCCGCT
>CAZMNB010000086.1:0-4051 GCA_964567545.1 uncultured Bifidobacterium sp.
AATTGAAACCAAAGAGTCCGGCTACTTGTCTAATTATTGGTAAATTACTTAATCCAATTAATTGGTTTACATCTCTATTTAGTACATCAGTTTTGCTCGTTAAATCGCTGGGTTCAGCCCCAGATTTAATTGCTGAGATATAACTTTTTCCGTGTGAAATTGTTGGAACTACTAAAATCGCAGTGTAGCTAAATAGCAAAATTAGCGCGGCACCAAAAGAAATGAGTGCGATCTGCCACGGTTTGTTAAATCGTTTCAACTTGCAATCACCGAAACCTCATCTGCCAAAATGGCGGCGAAGTAAGAATCTGGGAGTGGTCGCGCTTTGCTATGGCGTGGACCAGTGAGCAAGACTATTGGTTGGAACTCAGCAATTGCGAGCAACCACTTCCGCCAGTTTTGATCGAGAAAGACCGCCTCGGGATTATCTAAGTGACGGTTAGCGCTAAGTATCTGGCTCTCATTAATGCCATTGGCTATTTCGCTAATTAAATTCGCGCAATCAAACTCAATTCGTTCCAAACCTAATTCGCCAGCTTCTACTTCAATCGGTGCCCGTAAATCTGAATCGATCAATATCGCACCTCGAATTTTTCGTTCCAATTGGGCATGAGCAAGAGCCAATTCACAATCACTTGTTCCATAAGGAATCACCACAAATATTGGGTGCTTGGCTTTCACTCCGGCAAACTCCAAAGTGGCTCGAATACTTAACGCACCTATCTTTGCTAGTTCCCGTTTTAATTGCTCAATTCGGTATCCAACGGGATCAATCGGCATAAAATCTTGATCAAAAATATATTCGTCATAACTTACTAACTTACCCGCATAGCCTACCGCGCGGATATTATCTTTATAACTTGGATCGGCACAGATAACTAAATCAGCAGCCAGAATCTCCTCGCGATCAAAATCAACACTAGTCGAAGTCTTTTTTAAAATTGGCACATCCCATTCTTTCGCAACCGCGACAACTTCTTGGGTAACTGGAGTATTCAACACAGCTCGAACACCACATGAGGTGATTTCATAATCGGGAAAATTGCGTTGTAACACTGCATGCGCAAACGGCGAGCGAGCTTGATTCATAGCGCAGACCGTTACGATTTTCATAGCGTAAGGTTACTCTGTGAATTCCAATAGTAGGCACTCGCGTCGATTTCTAATTCTGGCTTCACTGCTTTGCCTATATCTATTCGTTCTTTTCTTATTTGTTTTCTATCCCAGACCAATATTAGAGAGTAACTCGACCATATCAATTTCAGAGTACCTGCAAACCCACGCAAATATTTTCTACAAAATTCTCTACGCCAATAATCGCGATGTGGCAATTGCGAACTTCTTCATGTTAACGCCATTTGCCATCATTTTTCACTTAGTTTTTCCGAAACTAAAGTTAAGATTGGTTTTTCTAATCGGTTGCTTAATTTCTATCCTCATCGAGACGACCCAGTTAACGATTCCTGGGCGGGTGAGCGATCTTCGAGATCTCCTGTCCAATTTCGCAAGCGTGGGAATTGGCCTAATTCTTATTCGGTTTTTACCGCGAAAAGCGAACTAGTTCACCTGCCATTCATTTAGGTATTCGGGCTATACCAAGAAAATCCGCATGAAAAAAGCACAAATACGCGGGAAAAGTTACCCTTTCGTGCGGAGGTGGTGACAATGGAGCTAATCCAATATTGGCGGCTAGTAGTTCAGAATCGAATTCTGATTACTTGCTCCGTGATACTTGGTTTATTTACGGCAGTTGTTATTACTTTCACAACTACACCGATGTATCAATCTCAAGCCGAACTATTCGTTTCCACACCTGCATCTGCGCTAGATATTTCCGCACTTGCCACCGGTTCAAGTTTTTCGCAACAACGGGTTAAGTCATATGCACAAATTATAAATTCACCACTAACTTTAAATCCAGTTATTGAAAAGTTGCAATTAGATATCACAGCAACCGAGTTAGCCAATCAAATCACAGCATCGGCGCCACTCGACACAGTTCTAATCGCACTTACCGTCACCGATAGCAATCCAAATCGCGCCGCAGCTATTGCAAATGCGGTTGCCGATCAATTTGGTGCAACTGTTGGAAACCTTGAACTCCACGGCCAAGGAATTGATTCCCCAGTAAAAGTTTCAACAGTGCAATACGGGGTAGTTCCGAGCGCGCCATCTAGCCCTAAGAAAACCATCAACTTTGCACTCGGTTTATTACTCGGACTTGGTTTAGGTATTGGACTTGCCAGCCTTCGCCGAATTCTCGATAACACCATTAAAAACGAAGATGATCTCGGTGGCACACCACTTCTCGCAGCAGTTGGTTTCGATAAAGATGCTGATGAGAAGCCGCTGCTCACTCAAATAGGCCGCTACTCAGCACGTACTGAGGCATATCGAACTTTGCGTACCAACTTACAATTCCTACGTCCGGATGATCACCCACAAGTTATCGTGGTTACCTCAGCACTTCCTGGTGAAGGTAAGACAACCGGCGCAATTAACTTAGCGCTCTCCCTTACTCAAGCCGGCGCAAAAACCATCTTGGTCGAAGCAGACCTCCGCCGTCCTAAAGTGCCTATCTATATGGATGTAGCCACAAATGTTGCAGGTTTAAGCGAACTTCTAAGCGGCCAAAAGAAAATCAATAAAGTAACGTTAAAGAAATTACTCCGTCAAGAAGAGAAATCCGGTTTAGATATTCTTGCCTCCGGAAAAGTTCCACCTAATCCGTCCGAACTACTTGGTTCTGCCACTTTCGATATTTTGATTGCGTTGCTTCGCAAAACTTATGATTATGTAATCATCGATTGCCCACCGCTACTCCCAGTAACCGATGCTGCAATCGTTACCGCAAAAACTGATGGTGCGATTTTGATGGTTCGTGCTGGCGTAACTAAAAAACCTCAATTCACTGGATGTCGCGATGCAATCCAAGCTGTCGGATCCACAATTCTTGGTGTAATTCTAAATATGATTCCCGAATCTCATCTTGAGTACGAATACGGATATCGATATGGCTACCCACGTTATTACGGAAATAGTTACCGTCCATATGGCGCTAAAGAAGTTGCAGAATCTCGCTATGCACCACGCGCTGAAGACTTGGCTCGAATCAATCGTGATGATGCTTTTGAACATGTAAAGGGAAAGCGCTTTAAAGAAGAGTTAATGAAAGATGCTAGGTCCCGAGCCTAGTAAGCGCCTTTTCCTCGTAATACTGTTCCAATCGTTGCCAAGATAATCCAGATATCGCGAGTAAAACTCCAATTGATTAAGTAATTTAAATCAAGTGCAACGCTAGTGCGTAGATCTAAATCAGACCTACCGCTTATCTGCCATGGTCCCGTGATTCCCGGTTTAGCAATCAACCTGCGTTCGTAGATTGAGCTATATACGTTTGCCTCACTCGGTAGGGCTGGTCTTGGACCAACAACCGACATACTGTTTGTGATTACATTCCAAAATTGTGGTAATTCATCCAACGAATATTTTCGAAGAAATTTACCGATCGGGGTGATTCTTGGATCGTTCGGATTCTTAAATAGTACGTGCTTATCACCGTGAACATTGGCTACCTGCGAAACCAGTTTATCTGCCCCTTTTATCATGGTCCGAAACTTGTAGAACTTAAAGGTTTTGCCGTTGAGTCCAACTCGAAGACTGGAATAGAAGACTGGCCGGCCACTAGTTACTAGCACAGCAATCCAAAGCAAAATAAATAATGGACTTAGTAAAATCATTAGCGAAATTGCAAACATTAGGTCGAAAACTCGTTTCACCAAACGGTTTGTAAGTGAAATCTCAGATTTTTCAAATGTTAGAAATGGAATTCCTTCTTGAGGGGAGGGAATCAACCAATAACCGAGATTTCCAGAATCCAGCGGAATCCAGTTCACATGGATATTAAAATCTTCGCAATAGTGAATGAATTTAGCGAAGTTCTTATCCGCTTCCATGCCTGGTAGCAACAACACTTCGGTAATCTTCTTGTGGCGAAGCAATTTATCAAACTCTTCAATCCAATTCAAACTTATCTCAGGACAAACTAAGC
>CAZMNB010000087.1:0-4043 GCA_964567545.1 uncultured Bifidobacterium sp.
ACGTTATCTGCGATTGTGGCAGCGTTACGTGGGTCATCTTCTGGGATTCCTTTTTCAACTTTACCCACAAGGTCAGCTCCGACATCTGCTGCCTTTGTAAAAATTCCACCGCCAACGCGCATAAACATCGCAAGCATCGCAGCACCGAAACCAAAACCTTCAAGAACTGAAGGTGCGCTCTCGCGGTAGATAACCACAACTAGTGATGCACCGAGAAGTCCAAGTCCCACAGTCAACATACCGACAACGCCGCCAGTACGGAATGCAATCTGCACCGCTTTCTCAGCCGAGTTACCGCGAGCTGCATCAGCAACGCGAACGTTTGCGCGGACAGCGAGCCACATTCCTTGGTAACCAACAAATGCAGAGAATGCAGCGCCGACTAAGAAGAATATGGAACGACCGACTTTAATATCGGTTGCGCCAGGAAGTGCGAATAAAAGTAAGAAAACAATTCCAACAAACCAAGAAAGTGTTTTGAATTGGCGAGCAAGATATGCCGCGGCGCCTTCTTGTACTGCACCTGCGATCTCGCGCATTTTCTCGGTACCCTCGCTGGCGTGTAGCACTTGTGCTCTTAACGCGTAAGCGATGGCGAGCGCCACTAGGGCCACTCCTAGGACTACATAGACGATGTTCAAATTATTACCCGCGACATGCACGAGTGAGTTGGCCGCTTCGGCTCTCATATCTCCTCCGATGGAGAGTCAGGTCGAACCCAGAATCGGTTCGAAGTGATGGTTGCTTGGGCGAGAGTGTAAGCGCAAACCCCCTAGATAGACCTAATTTCACGCTCCAGTAGGCGTAATAAATAAGGTAAGCGCCTTAATTTTTCGCCCGTTGAATGGTTAGGCTCACCCCCATGAACATCCTCGATCCCCATTACATCGTCACCACCCTCGGGATGGTCGGCATTCTTACCGTCCTCTTCGTCGAGACCGGACTTTTAATCGGCTTGGTCTTGCCAGGCGATAGTCTGCTTTTTATCGCAGGGGTCGCAGCTTCCGAGTCCGCGATGAAATCCTTCGGGGTTCAACTTCCCATTTCGATCTTACTTTTGGCCGCGCCGCTCTTTGCCATCTTAGGATCACAACTCGGTCATTTACTTGGTGCCACCTATGGCCGGAAATTATTTAACCGCCCGGATAGCCGCATCTTCAGCCAAGCCAAAGTTCTTCGCACTGAAAAGTGGTTATCAAAGTATGGGCTTGGTAAAGCGTTGATTTTGGCTCGCTTTATTCCGGTGGTACGAACTTTAATCAACCCGCTATGCGGGATTGTTGGTGTGCCAGCTTCAAAGTTTGCTATCTGGAACTTTGTTGGGGGAATTATCTGGACTGATGGCATCATTCTTGCTGGTTTTACGCTCGGTGAAAAATTAAGTGGCTCGGTTGATAAATATTTATTACCGATTGTCGGCGTAATTATTATTATAAGTTTAATTCCAGTCGCGATTGAATTTTTTAAAGAATGGCAGACTCGAAAGCATCTAACTTGAAAACTGCTTTAATTCTCGGAGTATCTGGGCAAGATGGCTATTACCTAGCAAAATTACTATTAAAAAATAACTATAAAGTAATTGGGACTACTCGAAATGTTGATGGCGTAAGCACAGCGTTAAAATCACTTGACCAAACCAACCTTTCGATTTCTTATCTAGATATTAGAGATACCGAAGGCATTTTGAATCTAATCACCTTAAAAAAACCAGATGAAGTTTATAATCTAGCTGGCATAAGTTCAGTGGCGTACTCGTTTGAACATAACGAAGAGACGTTAGAAATAAATACTTACGCAGTAATCCGATTATTCGAATCGCTGGCGAGCATGGGATTGCAAAAGGTTAAGTTTTATCAGGCCTCAAGTTCAGAGATGTTTGGTAGAACCACAATCACGCCACAGAGTGAAACCACACCCTTAAATCCCGTATCTCCGTATGGAGTTTCAAAGGCGCTGGCACATCGCGCCGCAGATCGATTTAGAAAAAATGAAGGGCTATTCATCGCATCTGGAATTCTCTATAACCATGAAAGTCCCTATCGACCTACAACTTTTGTAACTCGAAAAATTACTAACGCAGCGGCGAAGATTGCACTTGGGCTAAGTAAGGAATTGGTGCTAGGAAACCTCGAAGCCCGGCGGGATTGGGGTTTTGCGGGCGATTATGTAGCGGCGATGTGGCTGATGTTGCAAACCGATACCGCGGATGATTTCGTAGTGGCAACTGGTGAAACACATTCGGTCTCTGATTTTGTTTCAACTGCTTTTAAATATGCGGGGTTAGCGGGTGAAGCGAGTAAGTACTTAAAAACGGATTCACATTTGTTAAGGCCGGTTGAAATCCATCAATTAGTGGGAGATCCAAGTAAAACTAGTAAGACTTTAAGTTGGCATCGTAGTGTCAATTTTGAAGACCTAGTTAAAAAAATGGTTGCAAGCGACATTGAGTTGCTCTGTAACGAAAATGGTTTAACTAAACCGGACGTGCCCGCTTTTAACTAAAGTCCTAAATCGCTTAACGAATAAGCAGTTCGATATTCCAAACCAGCTTCTTCAACTTTTCCTTTTGCACCGCGCTCAACGATTACAGCAACGCCAACCACGATTGCGCCAGCTTCTTTAAGCGCTTCAACTGCAGTTAAAACCGAACCGCCGGTTGTAGAAGTATCTTCAACTGCAACTACGCGGCGACCTTTTACATCTGGGCCTTCAATTCGGCGTTGTAACCCGTGGGCTTTCTCGGCTTTGCGAACCACGAATGCATCAATCTTTTTGCCACGTTGCGCTGCAACATGCATCATTGCGGTCGCAACTGGATCTGCGCCAAGGGTTAAGCCACCCACGGCGTCAAATTCCCAATCTTTCACAAGATCGAGCATCACTTCACCAATTAGTGGAGCCGCTTCAGCATCGAGAGTGACGCGACGCAAATCTACGTAGTACTCAGCTTCTTTGCCCGAAGAGAGAATTACTTTGCCGTGCACTACCGCTTTACTCAGGATTTGTTCTCTGAGAGTTTCGCGTGAATTCATTACCGAACCTTATCTAGATTTTGAAACGGGGTTACCCTCGCCTAATGGCAACGGTTTCGGAACGGGTAGAAATTGCGCGATTAGCCCACCGCTTTGGTTTTGGTCCACGCCCAGGTGAGTTCGAAGCGGCTTTAAAAATGGGGGTATCGAGTTACCGATCCCAAGTGTTAACTGTTCCGCAACTTGATAATGGTGCGGCGGCAATTAAAGAACCAGAAATTACAGATTTAGGAAAACGACCAGCACCAAATACACCGGAAGTGATTCCGTTTGCGCAAGCGATGCGCCTACAAAGTCAGCAATTACTTTTATGGTGGCTCGACCGAATGGCGCTGAGCGATCACGGATTAACCGAACGAATGACATGGTTCTGGCACGGCCATTGGGCTACCTCGATTGGCAAACTTAATTACGCAATGCCGATGTATTTACAAAACAAAACTTTGCGAACCCACGCACTTGGAAACTTTAAAGAGATGGCGCGGGCAATGGTTAATGATGGCGCGCTGCAGTATTGGTTGGACGGAAATAACAGCACGATAAAAGCGCCAAATGAGAACCTTTCTCGTGAATTGATGGAGCTATTTATTTTAGGGGTTAACCGTTATAGCGAAGATGATGTTAAAGCACTTGCGCGCGCGCTAACTGGCTATCAAGTCATTAATAGCTCTGGAGCGCTTACGTTTAATCTTAAGAATCATGATCTAACTCCGGTAACCCTCCTTGGAACTACCGCATCTTTTGACGGCACCAGCGCCAGTGATTTTCTAGTTGCGCGCGATGATTGCGCAACATTTATCGCAGAACGTTTATGGTATCGATTCATCTCTAGCACTGAACCACTCCCTACTAATTCAAGTATTAAGAGCGCCTTTGCTGACCGGAACATTGCAAGCGCTGTTAAAGCTATGGGCTCTGATAGTGCGATTAGTGATCCTAGAAATGAAATGGTACGTGCGCCAGTGGAATGGTTTATCTCAGTCTGTCGAGCTCTAAATTTAACGCCGTCAA
>CAZMNB010000088.1:0-4008 GCA_964567545.1 uncultured Bifidobacterium sp.
CCGGTCATACCTAATCTAATGGCGCGAAGTAATGGTTCAACCCGAGATCCTCCAAGGATTGAGTAATCAACATTGTATTGATTACTTGGAGTTAGATCTTTGTAACCCTTATTAAATGCCTGCTCATAGGTGTTGTTATAAACAATAAACTCTAATTCAGTTCCCACCATCGCCTTCATGCCAGCATCACTTAAAGCTTTAATCTGCTTTTTTAAGATCTGACGAGGGGATGCAACCACATCGGTGTGATCTAGCCAGGCCACATCAGCAAGTAATAATGCTGCGCCATCCTGCCAAGGGATGTAACGAAGAGTGTTGGTATCTGGCATCATCGCAAAATCTGCATACCCCTTATCCCAGGAGCTCATCGCATACCCAGCAACTGTGTTCATATCCACATCCACCGCTAGAAGGTAATTACACCCTTCAGTGCCATGTTTTAAAACCTCAGATAAAAAGTAATTACCATCTACTCTTTTGCCAACTAGCCGGCCTTGCATATCGGTCATCGCAATTACAACGGTGTCAATCTTCTTATCTGCCACATCTTTGCGCAGCTGCTCAACTGTTAAATAGGCCATTGGGCAAGTATTCCACCAATTCAATCAATTAAAAACTCGCATAGGTTTGTGCGCATATGAAACAAGAAGGGCCCGCATTATGCAGGCCCTTTTTGTTTAGATCCTTACTTAGATAGTCCGCTTAGGACCGGTGAACCACTTCTTGGCAGATAGTTGCCACCAGATTGCAAGCAGTATTAATGCACCACCGGTAACAATTGGTGCGTAGTTAACCGCAGTCCAAGTGAAGTCTTTATTACCAGGAGTTCCAGCTGGAGCAAATGGCAGAATGAAGTAGATCGAGACAATGATGATCTCAGCTACTGCAAGTGTGCACATCCACTTGTACTTAGATCCAAGTGTCCACTCACCAGCTTTAAATGATGAGCCAGCTTTAAGACGTAAGTAAATTGGAATCATAAATGCCAGGTATAGGGAGATCACACAAACAGATACCACTGCATAAAACGCAGTAGGTGCACCAGTTGGGCTCTTCCACAACGCAGGCAGTGTTAGAACAATTCCACCAATTGCGGATGCAAAGACTGCATTTAATGGCACGCCATGGCTATTTACCTTCTTCCAAAGATTTCCACCAGGAACTGCGCCATCTCGGCTAAATGCATACATCATCCGTGAGCATGATGTTAAGCAAGCGGTAACACAGAAGATCTGACCTGCGGTAGTAATTAGCATTACCAACTTAAATGCCATGCCACCGCCAAGTGCGGTGTAAAGCACAGCGATAATAGATCCGCCGCCAAATGGGTTTATCTTTGGATCAAATGAGTTGATCACATCGGTATTAGTCGCTGCATATAGAAAGGCTAATAACAGAATGTATCCACCGATTGCTGAGTAGAAGATGGATTTCCAAATTCCCTTTGCCGCTGACATATGAGCATCATGGGTCTCCTCCGATAGGTGAGCAGATGCATCAAAGCCGGTGATGGTGTACTGGGTAAGTAGGAAACCAAGAGGTAATACATACAACCAGTAGTTTTCAAATCCAGAGTTGTTAATTCGCTCCGTAAACATCCAGGATATTGATTGGTGATTTTCTGGAACAACTAGCAAGATACCAATTACTAAAGCTGCGCCAAATACATGCCACCAGACTGAGATGTTGTTAACCATCGCTAGGATCTTTGATCCATAAACGTTAATCACAGTTACCGCTGCAATAATGATCATAAAGAGAGCAAACTGTTGCTTTATGTAATCTCCACCCATAAAACTAGTTGCATAACCTGCATACTGAGTTCCAAGTAGGGTATTTAAAAAGCTAGCAGCGCCATAACCGACCGATGCGGTAACCGAGACTAAACCAATGAGGTTAAGCCAACCGGTAAAAAATCCTGCCCGCGCTCCGCCTAACTTTGCCGCCCACCAGTAAATACCACCGCTAGTTGGATAGGCAGAGGCGAGCTCTGACAGACAAAAGCCAATAATTAAAATAAAGGCTGAGATCAGTGGCCAACCCAGTGAGATTGCAACTGGACCACCATTGTTCCAAGCCTGAGCAAAGGTTGTAAAACATCCAGCCAGGATGGAGATAATTGAGAAAGAGATTGCAAAGTTAGAAAAAGAGCTCCAACTTCTAGTTAGCTCCTGCTTGTAGCCAAGATCGGCTAACCGTCTCTCATCTGCATTCATACTCATATATATGTGCCCTTCTTTTATATGTAGCTGGTGGGAAAACCAGGTAATGCCTTAAATCACATCCGCTAGTCTGAACCTGACAAGGCCCGTAAGGAAGAACCTAACCCCCCTTTTTTGGTGAAATTTTCCAACAAATCCCCTAAATCAGGCGTGGTTGAGAAAAATAATTACACTTATATCTATGTGCCGCCTGCTTGGTTACTCCTCCCCAACACCTACCACCTTTAATGATTTGGCAAACTCAAAACTTCCTTTTTGACAATCAAATTGCCAGTTCCACTCCCAGCTTATCCAGAAGAATCAGCGGCTTGGCTTGGAAAGATTTGTTCCAAAGCCGGTCTCGTATCGGGGAATCTAACTTGTAAGTCGGTTCAAGATATTTTGCGCTGGCGATAAAAGTTCGTTCGTTCAGAATGTGAGAGCTACTCCCGTGTTTTGACCAATTGCTCGAGATGATCGTTTATGTGGCTTCGCGATTTTTTAATTAGCGCAATTATTGGGTACTCCCCAGCGCTATTTCTGCCGGTTCGTTGCCAATCTGCTTCGGAGAAATTTTGCATTATGTCAAGAAAAGATTCTCGGAGAGATTGCAATAGTTGCAATGATAACTCGGGGTCGCGCTTTTCATATTTCAACTTTGCTGGGTAAGCATCCTCATTAAATGATCCGGTCTCTGGGTTATCTTCAGTAATAATCCGAAGATACCTCAAGAAAAAATGGGACTCCGCATCCGCTAAGTGGTGAATGATGCTAGCTGGCGACCACTCTCCCTCGGATGCAAATTTATGTAACTCCGCTTTTGGAATCGCTCGGGCTGCCGCAATGAAATTATCGGTGCTTTCTCTATATTCGGCCAGTAATTGCGAACTCATTTGGCATCCACTTTCTTTTAGTTTTCAGTATTAGTTTCTGGTTTAGTGTAAGAGCACGTTAATGGATTCAGCGAGGAATTGTTGCACTTCATTTGCCATTTCTGGCGCGACCCCAGCTAGCGCATTAAAACCATGAATTGCACCCTCATACTCCTTAAAAACCACAGATACACCAGCGCTCTTTAATTTATCTGCATACAACCGGCCATCATCGGCCAGTGGATCATATTCTGCCGTTACTACAACGGCGGGGGCTAGATTTGTAAGGTCGTTACAGGTTGCCGGGAAAGCGTATGGGTTAGTTAAATCTGCTTCACTTTGGGCATATTGTTTCTCAAACCAACGCATTACCTTTGAAGTTAAACCAAAACCTTCGCTATTGCTGATCGCGCTAGGGAGGGAACCATCATGGCCGGTACATGGATAGACCAACATTTGGAATGCTAAGTTAACTAATTTTGAGTCGCGTACTTTAATCGCGATCGCGGCGGCAAGATTTCCACCAGCGCTATCGCCGCCAACTCCGATTTTTCTTGGATCAATTTTCAACACCTCCGCGTTTTTAACTATCCATTCCAAAGCGGCATAACAATCATTAAATGGCGTTGGAAATGGATGTTCTGGTGCTTTTTGATATTGCACCTGCACGATTACGAATTTTCCCTTATTAGCTAAGGAGCGGACTGTGGGTTCAAAGCCATCCATATTTCCAATCACCCAACCGCCGCCATGCAGGTAAAGCATGATGGGAAGGTTTGGTTCATCACTTGGCCGATAAATCCTGATTGGCAAATAACCATTTGGTCCAGAGATTATTTTATTTTCTAAGCTAAATATCGGCTCAGGTTCGCCAATAAATTCTGGGATAGGGAGCGTGCGTAATCGATATTCCGCCATCGACATCTCCCATGGCG
>CAZMNB010000089.1:0-3981 GCA_964567545.1 uncultured Bifidobacterium sp.
TTGACGATCCAACTCTTTGATTGCGGCAGGTTCACAGTGCATATCAATAACGGCGTAGATGCCTTCTGATTTCTTTTTCATTTCGAAAGTCATACGGCGCTTGCCCCAAATATCGAGCTTCTCTACTTTTCCGCCGGATTCCTTGATGATCTTGAGATAAGTCTCAAGACTTGGTGCGACTGTGCGTTCTTCGAGTTCTGGATCTAGGATGACCATTAATTCATATCGACGCATGCGTTAACCCAACCTCCTTTGGACTAATCGGTTACGGCATTTCCGTAACAGGAGGGCTTACACGTTCTTCTCGAAAGAAGAGGGCTAAGCGTAACCGTCAGTTGCTTTAGAGAGAAATTCAAGGAGTGAACCTCGGGATAACCGCTGGGTTGTGGAGCGTGCGGCAAGTGCGGTGCGGGCCAAAGTCAGGCAGAAATAGAGGAGCGCCGCGATTCGGATGAAGATCGTCAGGGCATACCAATTCTCGGGAAGTCCGAATTTTGCCCCTAAAAATCCAGCAAAGTACTGCCAAATCGCAAAGTGATAAATCAATTCTGCGCCTTGCCAAATCCAAAATGCGGATCGTTCTTTCTTGTTTGTCATCGCCAATATCGCAAATGGAGTTAACCAGAGAATATATTGTGGTGAATAAACTTTATTTACTGAAGTAAAAGCCGCCATCGTCAAAAAGATCATTAGCGTTAAGTTTTGAAAATGAGTGCGAGATTCCGAAATGTCAATATAGAAAATTGCTAATCCCATTAGCAGAATTAGCGATATAGGAATTGAAAGATAATTTAAGGAGGCGACTTTCCCACCGAGTGCAGTAATGCCATACCAAATCGAACCCCAATCGGCTTCCCTAGTAAAATTCAATTTGTAGAAGCGTGACCATCCTTGGTAATTTGTGAGCGCGATTGGCAAGTTAACTATTAGCCAAGTCGTAAACGTTAATATAAAATACTTAAGAAAATCCTTTAACTTGCCAAGTTTTACAAAAAGTAAGGCAATTGGAAACAAAAAAACAATCGGAAAGAATTTAGTAGCGATTGCAATTCCAAGAAAAAGCGCGGACAAGTCATATCGTTCTCTTTTAAAATAATAGAGCGTTGCTACTGAGGCGAGCACAGCCCATAAATCCCAATTAATAAAAAGTGATGCTATGACTGCGGGCGCAAGTGGAAGTAGGTAGGCAAACTCCGGATTTATTTTATAGATTGTGATAACCATTCCTACAAACAAGAGTGCGAGTAGTGCGATGTTTATATCGAAGTAATTTCGATAGGGGTTGGTTTGGTCAGTAACTAAATAAGACGTTCCCCACATAATTAAGCCAGTAATTACCGGATACTCGACTGAATTTGTTGCGGAAGAATAGGGAAAATCATGGTTGTTCATGCCACGATCGCTATAAAGAGCAGAAATGTCGGAGTAACAAGCATGAACATAAACATCTGGGGTGCCCCACCCTGCGTCGCGACAATGATTGAATTTCACAAACGAAAGTAGTGAGGCGAAAACTGCAAGTAAAACCATTGATTTACTTACAGTTCTCAAGGAAATTATGGTTTCTTGGTTGGCTTAACTGTTGGTTTTGTTGGCTTAACTGTTGGGGTAGGTGAAGCCGTTGGTTCTAATGGGGGCAAAGTAGGAACTGGATCTGCAATTGGTGCCGGGGTTGTGCCGCCGATATAAGCCGGTTCTGGAAAGAATTCTTCGGGAACATCTTTAAGCACGGCTTTCATATAGGCAGTCCAAATCCGTGCCGGGAAAGATCCGCCGGTGAGTGATGTTAGGCCACCAATACCATTTAAAGATTGGGTGGCATCATCACGGAAGAATGCAATTGAAGTTGCAAGTTGTGGTACATAACCAGAGAACCAAGCGGATGCGTTGTTCTGACTTGTACCAGTTTTGCCAGCGCTTACCCGACCAAGTTTTGAAACGGCAGCAGTAGCAGTACCGGCACGGGTTACTTCACTCAATGCATACGTTAAATCTGCCATTACTGATTTATCAAAGACCTCTTGCGGTTGAATTGTGGCTTGATACAAGACGCCCTTATTTGAACCTTGTACTTCTTTTACTAAGAAGGGTTTTGCGTAAACACCTTGTGCGGCAAATGTTGCAAAGGCGGACGCCACATCTATAACGTGTGGACTTGCCACGCCTAACACAATTGATGGAGTTGGCATGAGCGCGACGCTCTCTGGAATTCCAGCTGCGCGGGCAGCGTTAACAACGTTATCTAAACCAGCTTTAATTCCTAGTGGAACATAAACTGTATTTACAGAACTAGCGGTGGCTTTTAATAAGGGTAAATCTCCAAAAGATTTATCGCCGTAATTAGAAACTTCATATGGCTTACCCGCATCATCAAATACTTTTGGTGAATCACCATTCCAAATACTTGAGAGCGAAATTCCGGATTGTAAGGCTGCAATCAACGCGAATGGTTTAAAAGTGGAACCTGCTTGCGCAATACTTTGAGTTGCATCGTTTAATTGGCGGACTAAATAATCTTTTCCACCATACATCGCCACAATTTCGCCAGTTCCTGGGCGAATCGAAACCATGCCGATATGCAAATTATCTGGAGCTTTTGCTGGAGATTCCTTATCTACCGCATCAACCGCAGCTTGTTGAGCCAATTTTTCTAAAGTTGTCTTAACTACTAAGCCGCCAACCATTAATTGATCATCGGTAAATCCGAGTGTATTTAATTCTGATTGCACAGCCTGCATTAGGTAGCCTTTTGGCCCAGCAAGTGCGCCAGATCGGACTCGAGCTTTAACTTCTGGAAATTTTACTTTTGTATATCGCGCGTCAGAAATCCAACCTTCATTATGCATATTGTCAATAACATATTTAAAACGTGCTTGCAATCGTTCTAAATTACCTTTTCGGTAATCCGGATCGTAATAACCAGGAGAACGTAAAATGCTGGCTAATACTGCAGATTGTTCAAGAGTTAGTTGGTTGGCGCTTCTGCCAAAATATAGTTGCGCGCCCGTCTCAACACCGTAAGCACCGCGGCCAAAATAAATAGTATTTAGATAATTTTCTAATATTTGATCTTTGGAGAATTGGTTCTCAAGTTTGATGGCGATTATCAACTCTTTTAATTTTCGTTTAATATCGCGATTCGGAGTCAAGAAAGCGGTCTTTGCATACTGTTGTGTAATGGTGGATCCACCTTGCAAAGAGCCACCGCGAAGGTTGTTGACGGCTGCTCGTAAAATACCGGTAACGCTAAATGCCCGATTGGAATAAAAGTTCTTATCTTCTGCAGCGAGTACCGCGCGACGTAATTGAATTGGAATATTAGCTAGCGGAACAATGGTTCGATTTTGTGCGCCAATTCTTCCAATTTCGCTACCGTCAGCATACTGAATGATGGTGGCTTGACTATTTACATAGGAATTCGGATCTGGAATGTTAACTGTGAAATATGCGATTCCGAATACGGTTGCGCCGACCACAAAAATGAACCCGCCGATTATTAAGCCAAGACGGAAAAATTTGTTGCGAATATCAGCCACAGTCGAAGGTTACCGCTTAACCCAATCATCATCTTCGAGAGTTCGCGTCTTACGCGGTGGTTTACGTGGGTTTCCATCGCCTAGAAGATATGAGGATGAGAGGTGATTCCATCCACATTCAAGGCAGACCTCCACAACGTATACGCGAAATTCACCAAACTCAGATTGCATTTCATTTAACTCATCAATTGATTTAAGGCGACCTGAGTATTGACCTAGTTGATCGCCGAATGTATAACAAAGTTCTTTCATTTTTAAACCTTTACATACCGGACATTTTCTATCGGTAGGTAGCCCGTGAAATTTGGCTGCGCGTCTTAAATACGGGTCAGCATCGCAAGCATCGGATGCGGTGTTTAATCCGCGAAAAAGTGCGGATAAGGTGGCGCGCTTTTTCAGTGCAAAATCAACATATGCTCGACGAGACCACATGGGTAAAGAATAA
>CAZMNB010000090.1:0-3927 GCA_964567545.1 uncultured Bifidobacterium sp.
AACGCGGTCTTATTGATAACACCGGTCTCGGTCATTTGCAAAAATAAATCGTTACCTTCGCGAGTACGTTCTCCAACGCCAGCGAATACTGATACACCACCAAAGTTTTCCGCTACTCGGTAAATCATTTCTTGAATCAATACAGTCTTACCTACACCAGCACCACCGAATACTCCGATCTTTCCACCCTTTAAGTAAGGTGTTAGTAGGTCGATAACTTTAATTCCAGTTTCGAACATCTCAGTCTTTGATTCAAGTTGATCGAAAGCTGGCGCGGTGCGGTGGATTGGCCAACGTTCTTTAACATCGAGCGAAGATGTTGGAACATCAAGCGATTCACCAAGTGCATTAAAAACATGTCCTTTTGTGACGTCACCAACTGGAACCGAGATCGCGCTACCAGTGTCACGTACTTCAACGCCACGGACCATGCCATCTGTTGGTTGCATTGAGATCGCACGAACCAAGTTGTCGCCGATATGTTGGGCAACTTCTAGCGTAAGTTTTCTAGTATTACCGCTTAACGTGACATCGATTTCTAGTGCGTTGTAGATAGCTGGCATTAAGTCTGCTGGAAATTCAATATCAACTACTGGTCCAATTACGCGCGCTACGCGTCCAGTGCCAGTTTTAGTAGTTACGGACATCATTCGCTCCCTGAGTTACTTGAAGACAGCGCGTCTGCGCCGCCCACGATTTCGCTGATCTCTTGTGTGATTTCGGCTTGACGGGCCGCGTTCGCAAGCCGAGTTAACGACTTGATTAAATCTTCAGCATTGTCAGTTGCTGATTTCATTGCGCGACGTCGAGCGGCATGCTCAGACGCTGCAGATTGAAGCATCGCGTTGAAAACGCGAGATTCGATATAGCGTGGAAGAAGTGCGTTTAACACTTCGCCCGCGTTTGGTTCGAATTCGTACATTGGCAGCAAGCCAGATGGAGGTGGTGCATCGCTTTCAACTACTTCTAGCGGCAACATCCGTTTTGTAAGTGGATTTTGCGTAATCATCGATACAAACTCAGTATAAATAATATGCAGTTCATCTACCCCATCAATATTGGTTTGAGCATCCGCAATAAAAGCATTGATTAATTCATCTGATACCTCTTTAGCTTTTGCATAAGTTGGGTTATCAGAGAAGCCGGACCAAGAATTTTTGATTGGTCGATTACGGAATTTGTAATAATTAATAGCTTTACGACCTACAAGGTAGGTATTTACTTCAAGCCCGCGTTCCCTTAGATAGGCAATCAAGCCATCGCCTTCTTTAATCGCACTACTCGAGTATGCGCCGGCCATTCCACGATCCGCAGTAATTATTAGTACTGCCGCACGCTTTGGATTTTCAGAGGCTGTAGTTAATGGATGTTTTGTATTTGAATATGTTGCAACCGCAGATACCGCGCGCGTTAATTCATTTGCGTACGGAGTTGATGCGTTAACTCGGTTTTGCGCTTTGACGATTCGCGAAGCGGAGATTAACTCCATGGCGCGCGTAATCTTCTTGGTCGCTTTAACCGAGCGAATGCGTCGACGATAGATGCGGAGTTGGGCGCCCATTTTTTACTTCTTTACCGCCGGTTGGACATACTTCGTAACTTGTTCGTTCGCATCATCGCCTTCTGCCTTAACTGGCGCTTCGTTTAGCGCTTTAGTGGCCGATGAAACAAAACGATCTTTAAAAGTAGTAATTGCAGCAGTAAGAGCAGCAACGGTATCGTCGCTTAACTCTTTAGTAGTTGCGATTACATCTAGAACACCTTTGTGATCTCGCGATAGATACTCTAAAAATTCAGCTTCAAAACGTTTGATATCTGGTAGCGATACTGAATCGAGTTGACCAGTTGTGCCAGACCAAATTGAAGCGATCATCTTCTCGAGAATAAACGGGGTGTATTGGTTCTGTTTTAACAGTTCAACAAGTCGACCACCACGCTCGAGTTGAGCTTTTGATGCCGCATCAAGATCTGATCCAAATGCTGCGAACGCTTCGAGTTCGCGGAACTGAGCTAAATCTAAACGAAGGCGGCCAGCAATCTTCTTCATCGCTTTAGTCTGTGCAGATCCGCCTACGCGAGATACCGAGATACCCACGTTAATAGCGGGACGTACACCTGCGTTAAATAAATCGGTTTCTAAGAAACACTGACCATCAGTAATTGAGATTACATTTGTTGGAATGAACGCGGATACGTCGTTACCTTTGGTTTCAATGATTGGTAATCCAGTCATTGAACCGCCACCGAGCTCATCAGAAAGTTTTGCACAACGTTCTAATAAACGTGAGTGTAAATAAAATACATCGCCTGGATAAGCTTCGCGACCCGGCGGACGTCGTAGCAACAACGATACAGAACGATAAGCATCTGCTTGTTTTGAAAGATCATCAAAAACTATAAGTACGTGATCGCCGGCATACATCCAGTGCTGACCAATTGCAGATCCAGTAAATGGTGCAAGGTATTTGAAACCAGCAGGATCTGATGCGGGTGCTGCAACTATGGTGGTGTACTCCATCGCACCAGCTTCCTCTAGCGCACCGCGGACAGCTGCAATTGTTGAGCCTTTTTGGCCAATCGCAACGTAAATACATTTGACGCGCTTTTTTGGATCGCCGCTTTTCCAATTTTCGCGTTGGTTAATGATGGTGTCGATCGCAACTGCAGTCTTTCCAGTTTGACGGTCACCAATAATTAATTGACGCTGTCCGCGACCAATCGCAGTCATCGAGTCGATCGCTTTAATACCGGTTGCAAGTGGTTCTTTAACAGGTTGACGTTGAACTACCGAGGGAGCCTGTAATTCAAGGGCACGATTTGTTTCAGCTTTAATTTCGCCTTTGCCATCGATTGGACGACCGAGCGCATCAACCACTCGGCCTAAAAATGCATCGCCTACTGGTACCGAGAGAATTTCACCTGTACGACGGACTGTGGTTCCTTCTTCAATTCCGGTGAACTCACCGAGGATTACCACACCAATTTCACGAACATCTAGGTTAAGCGCGAGACCAAGGGTTCCGTTTTCAAATTTAAGCAATTCATTGGTCATAGTTGAAGGCAAACCTTCAATACGAGCAATACCATCGCCGGCTTCGGTAACGGTTCCAATTTCATCTCGAGCAGCAATACCTGGATCGTATGACTTAACGAAGTTCGCTAGTGCGTCACGAATTTCTTCGGGCCGGATCGTAAGTTCCGCCATTTTATTTCTCCCTTTTCTTTTCTATCTTTAACTCTTACGCACTCTGTCCAGAGAGCGTACGTTCTGCACCAATAATGCGAGTTGCGATTGAACCGTCAATTAATTCATCACCGAAGCGAACTGAAAGTCCACCAAGAATGTTTGGATCAATTTCGACATTTAATCGAACTGTGGCACCAATTTGTGCTGAAAGTGATTTTGTAATGCGTTCTATCTGTTCCTTTGAGAGCGCAATTGCACTCTTCACATGGACAATGGTTCGATTTTTTCTTGCTGCTACTGCCTCTGCCAGGTCGCGCATTCCGGCTTCAACATTTCGACCACGTGGTTGATCAACTATCGAACCAATTAATCGAATCGTAGATTCAGAAGCTTTACCGCTAAGTAAAGTTCGAATGAGCGCACTCTTCTTTGCGCTTGATTGCATCGTTCTATCTGCTAATACCGTGCGCAATTCGGAAGAGTTCTGAATGGTCTGTGTGAAAGCAAAAAGTTCAGCTTCGAGTTGATCGAGTGCACCGTCTTTTTCTGCAGCCGCAGCTTCAGTTTCAACGCCTAATCGTTCGATTGCTCGAACTAAATCAGAGGCATCTGACCACCGGAGCGCGATTAATTCTTTTACAAATGTAAAAGTCGGCTCACTAACTCCCTTTTCAAATACCTGCTTTACCAGTTCCGATTTATTTTCATTTTTGTGTGAAGGATCAGTTAAGGCTCGACTT
>CAZMNB010000091.1:0-3779 GCA_964567545.1 uncultured Bifidobacterium sp.
TTGTCACCGTCGATACAATTTTCACGAGCAATTTCAATTAACAATGGTGTGAGTTGAGATTTTTTAGCCCGATCTTTGTAATTGCAATAGAAATCCTTATTCTGACCGTACCAATCTAATTTCCATTGTCGATCTGGAAGTCGTCCACTTATTTCCGAAGGCAGATCTATCCCAGTTTTCTTTCCCAACCCAAAACCTTTTGCCGTTGTAAAAAAGTGATCATTTGCATTGGCTTTAGGGCGTAACCCGCCGTCACGAACCCATTCATCGTAGGCAATCTGGTACCAAAGGGAATCGCAAGATATTGCAATTGCGGTTTTTAGCGGAATTTTGCCGGCCGCTTTTGAATCAAAATTCTTAAATTCTCGGTTACCGATTTGGACGGTTGCCGGGCAGTTATAGGAAGCATCGGTGCGATATCCAGCGCGGACTGCAGCTGCCGTTGAAATTACTTTGAATGTGGAAGCAGGTGCAAAAGCTCCTTGGACGGCTCTTGAAAGTGCTGGGACTGCAGATTTCTCAGAATAGAGATTCTTGGCTTGCGCAACAGTGATCCCGTTTTCCCAAATATTTGGATCATAAGTCGGGTAAGAAGCCATTGCTAAAACGGCACCAGTCTTAACATCTAACACAATTGCAGCACCTGAATCGGCCCGGTGACCAAGGGATCGACCACGCAATATAGATGCATACAACTCTTTCTCGACTGCCGCTTGTAGTTTTGCATTAATATTTAAAATTAAATTATCACCGGGAATTGGTTTAGTGTCACGGGACTGCTGTGTGATGGCCTCCTTGCGGTCAACTATCACTGTCTTAATTCCGGCTGTTCCCCGCAAAATTGAATCGTATTGAAACTCTAAGCCAGACTTACCGATTAATTCATTTCTGAAGTAATTAATTCCATTACTATTATTCATATCAGATTCAGTTACTGGTCCGACGTAACCCAAGAGATGTGCAACATTTTCACCTTCAAGCGATGGGTAATTTCGAATCGAGATTGGCTCGGCATTTACGCCCGGAAAGAGATCGGAATGCTCCAAAATATTAAGCGCTTGATCTTGAGTCGCCTCTTTAGTTACCGGGATTGGTTGATAGCGGGTGCCATTCCAACAACCAACTCGATCACCTTTAGGTAATTCAGGACATAATCGAGTTCGGATATAAACGTCGTTGTAATTTAAACCCAAGACTGATGCCACCTTTTGCAGTATCGAAACTCCTTTATCTGGAGTTTTATCAATAACAGATCGATCCACTGTGACTACAAGACCGGCTCGATTAATTGCAATTGGCGTACCAACATCATCAACAATTACACCGCGATTAGCTGGCGTAACTATGTCTCGACTTTGAATATTTAATGCAGCCTCTCGATAACGTGGACCATCAGCAATTTGAAGATAAAAGAGCCGACCAACTAAAGCAACCATTAAAGATGCAATGAATATCTGCACCACAATTAAATTTAGTCGAGAGCGATCTACCATCAAACATCCCTGGAAGAGAGCGTAAATTGATGGAACTTGCTGGTTAACGGAATATAAAGTGGAGCCAGAATTAAAGTCCAAATGAAGTTTCCGCATAGCTGTTGTAACGCGGGAAGGAACGACCCTTTTTGTTCACCTAAAATTGCGCTTGCAATCAAATAGGCAATCAATGTTGCCGTTACAGCTGCTCCTACGATGAAAGAAAGCGTTAGGGGGCGTGATACTAAATTCCCAAGTCCTTCTCCATTTACTGAAACTAAATACGCCATAACCGTTAAAACCAAGGTCCATTGACCAAAAGGTGAATCTATACTTGGGCTTAAATCCAAAAAGAGTCCCGCTATAAACCCAGAAATCAGTGCTCCGTTTCTACTTTCCATTGCAATCCAAGTCATTGCTACCGCTAGATAAATGGAAAACCCACCGATTAAAAAGTGAATTTGATTAAAGATAATTTCTTGTAACAAAAATAATAAACCAAAAAATCCGAAGGTGATATAGATGCGACTTGTGAACATCGAGGACTCGTTATGCCGAAGGTGAAGGAGTCGGGGTAACGGTAACTGTTACAGTCGGAGTTGGCGTCGCTTTTGGTTTTGCTGGCACCAGCGCATCTCTCGGATCGCCACTGGTCTCCGCAAGCACCACTGAAACAATCCCGATTGAAGTTAATTTTGCATAGCTATCAACGCGCGCATGTTTTGTTAATTGGCCGGCAGCATTTTCTACCATTGTTACAAGTCCAACTGGAACGCCAGGGACGAAAGGTCGGCCACCATCACTGCCACGCGCCAACAATACGTCTCCGATTTTAACTGTTTCGGTTGCATCAAGAAGTTCTAATTCAAAAGTTCTACTCCCAGTTCCAGAAAGGATTCCCATAACTTGTGAGCCTGCGATTCTTACGCCAATTCTAAAAGTTGGATCGCTCATTAGTAGAACTACCGCAGAGTTAGCCGTTACTGATTTAACTGCGCCAACTAAGCCCGCACCAGAGATCACCGTCATATCTCGTGTAATTCCCGATGAACTTCCAGCGTCAATTGTGATGGTTTGGCTAAATGAAGTCGCACTTCCCCGCGCAATTACCCGCGCTGAAACGATTTTATATTGCGCCTCACCAGCTAGGTTCAAAACTGACTTTAATTGCGTTAATTTTCCCTTTAGATCTCGCTGCAAAACTAACTTAGATTTAAGCGCTTCGTTCTCCTTTTTGAGCGCTTCAATTTCATTGCCAGCTCTTCCTAAATGACTAACATCGCTAAAAAAGTTTCCAATTGGAGAGAATAATCTAGAAGTAAATCCTTGAATTGGGGAGAAAACAGTTTGAGTCGCAGAACGAGTTCCAGATATTAAGCTGACTCCACGTAGATCTAAAGTTATTAGAAAAAGCGAAGTCACTAGCAAGATAACTAGCAGAAGCCGGCTTCGACTATTACCTCGCGGTGCCATTGTTACTTCCGGTTCGGATTATCGACGTGGCTCTGAGATCAAGACTTTTTCTAACGCCTCAAACTCTTCAACGCACTTTCCTGAACCTTCAGCTACAGCTTGCAGCGGACGATCTGCAATATGAATTGGCATATTAGTTTCATGGCGCAGTCTTTCGTCGAGACCGCGTAGCAGCGCTCCGCCACCAGTCAAGACAATGCCACGATCCATTAAATCGCTGGCAAGTTCTGGTGGGCATTTATCAAGCGTTGCTTTAACTGCGTTAATAATTGCATTTACTGGTTCTTCTAAAGCTTTGCGAATATCTTCCGCAGAAACCACAATCGTTTTTGGCAATCCAGTTGCTAGATCGCGCCCACGAATCTCTGCATCTGGTTCGTCGCGTAATGGAAATGCTGAACCAATTGCCATTTTAATTTCTTCAGCAGTGCGCTCTCCAAGTAATAATGAGAATTCGCGTTTAACCCAATTAATAATTGCTTGATCTAACTCATCGCCACCGACGCGAATCGAAAGCGCAGTCACAATCCCGCCAAGGGAAATAACAGCTACTTCGGTAGTTCCACCGCCGATATCAACAACCATGTTTCCGGTTGGCTCATGAATTGGTAATCCAGCTCCGATTGCAGCAGCCATTGGCTCTTCAATAATGTAAACCTTACGCGCACCAGCCTCATAGCCAGCGTCCTTAACAGCGCGCTGTTCAACGCCGGTGATTCCACTTGGTACGCAAACTACGATCCGAGGTTTAGCTAAATAACGTCGCTTATGTACTTGGCGAATAAAATATTTAATCATCAAAGCAGTTGTGTCGAAGTCAGCGATAACACCATC
>CAZMNB010000092.1:0-349 GCA_964567545.1 uncultured Bifidobacterium sp.
CTCAAGTTTCCCAAACTATTAACGCAGCCAAATAAATTTAACCGATAACAAATAGAAAAAGAGAGATAATGTCAGATCGCGAACTTGCAGTAGAGAACGACGAAATCCCAACGTCGTACGGCACCAGCACTCCTGCTGCTGCAACTAATCGCCCGGCAATTACTGCACCTGGTGGTGGCACTGGTCGTCGTAAAGAGGCGGTTGCGCGCGTTCGCTTAATTCCTGGCACTGGTCGTTGGGTAGTAAATGACCGGACTCTTGAAGTTTATTTCCCTAATAAAGTTCACCAACAATTAGTTTCAGAACCGCTTCGCACCGTTGGCGTTGAAGGTAAGTACGACATCATCGC
>CAZMNB010000092.1:359-3731 GCA_964567545.1 uncultured Bifidobacterium sp.
GATGGTGGCGGAATCTCTGGCCAAGCTGGCGCGCTCCGTCTTGGGGTTGCCCGCGCACTAAACTTTATTGATACTGATGCACATCGCCCAGCACTTAAGAAAGCTGGCTTCCTATCTCGTGATGCACGAGTAATTGAACGGAAGAAGTACGGTCTGAAAAAAGCCCGTAAGCGTTCTCAATACAGCAAGCGTTAATTTATATCGCTCCCGCATTATGACGCTCTTCGGAACAGATGGCGTCAGAGGCGTTGCCAATAAAGATCTAACCGCTGAACTCGCTGTTGATTTAGCGATTGCCGCCGCACACGTATTAGCTGAAGTTGGCGCATTTGCGGGACATAAACCAAAAGCAATTGTTGGTCAAGATTCGCGCGCATCTGGCGAATTTTTAGAAGCTGCAATTTGTGCTGGACTTGCTAGCGCTGGCGTAGATGTTTATCGCGTTGGCGTTTTACCAACTCCAGCAATTGCACATTTAGTTGCGGCAGATGGCGCGGATCTTGGCGTAATGATTAGCGCATCGCATAATCCAATGCCAGATAACGGAATTAAGTTTTTCGCGCGGGGTGGCGGGAAGCTCGATGATTCACTGGAAGCTGCAATTGAAGCGCATCTTGGCGAACCTTGGGATCGACCTGTTGGCGCAAATGTGGGCCGAATAATTATTGATGAGAGTGCCAGCGAACGTTATTTAACACATTTGCTTTCATCCGTAAAAACAAAATTAAATGGAATCAAAGTTGTGGTTGATTGCGCAAACGGCGCTTCTTCAATCGTAGCGTCTGAAGCATATCGTCGCGCCGGAGCCGAAGTAATTGCAATCTCAAATACGCCAAACGGCTTAAATATCAATGATAATTGCGGATCAACGCATTTAGATAACATCAAAGCAAAAGTTAAAGCTGAGAAAGCCGATATTGGAATTGCACACGATGGCGATGCCGATCGAGTTCTTGCAATTGATAGCGAAGGAAATGAAATTGATGGCGACTTTATTCTGGCAATTTTGGCTGATGCCCAGATGCGAAACGGTGGCTTAACGAGCAAAACTGTGGTCGGTACCGTGATGACAAATTTAGGTTTTATTCGCGCAATGCAAAGCAAAGGCATCAAAGTTGCGACTACGCCAGTTGGTGATCGATATGTATTAGAGAAAATGATTGCCGAGAACCACACACTCGGCGGCGAACAATCTGGCCACATCATAATGCGCGACTTTGCAAACACTGGTGATGGTGCACTCACTGCGCTTCATCTAATGCAAGAAATGGCCGTAAGTAAAAAACCATTGAAAGAGTTAGCCAAAATCATGGCTCGTTATCCGCAAGTATTAATAAATGTAGCTGGCGTCGATAAAGCTAAAATCTCAAGTAATTCGGCCATTTCCGCTGGAGTAACAGCTGCTGAAGTGAAATTAGGAAGCTCTGGCCGGGTTTTACTTCGCGCATCCGGCACTGAACCATTAATCCGTGTAATGGTTGAAGCTGAATCGGCAACAGATGCGCAGGAGTTAGCGACATCGCTCGCTGCACTAGTAAAATCTGAACTCTCGCTTTAAAACTTATTTAAGGAGTACCTCATATGTGCGGCATCGTCGGATATACCGGCGAAAAAGCTGCGCTCACTCCAGTATTAGAAGGTTTACGTCGTCTGGAATATCGCGGTTATGACTCTGCTGGTGTTGCGCTTACCACATCCATCGGCGCAAAATTATTTGTAGAAAAGAAAGCCGGCAAACTTGCAAATCTGGAAGCTGAGTTAAGTAACTCTCATGGCGACTCACATTGTGGAATTGGCCATACCCGTTGGGCTACTCATGGCGGGCCAACTGACACAAATGCCCATCCACATCTTTCAAATGATGGAAAATTAGCGGTAATTCATAATGGAATCATCGAAAACTATCTGGAATTGCGAGCAGAGCTAGAAAAGCGTGGCCACAAATTCACTTCTGAAACCGATACCGAATCTGTTGCGCATTTGCTTAGCGATGCTGTATCGAAAAACAGTGGTGATCTTTCCGCGGCAATGCGGAGCGTTTGTAAAGAGTTGCGCGGTTCATTCACTCTCTTAGCGATTCATTCTGATAATCCCAATCGAATTGTGGGTGCGCGTAGAAACTCACCGTTAGTAGTTGGAGTTGGCAAGGGTGAAAACTTTTTAGCATCCGATGTCTCTGCTTTTATCTCTTATACAAAAAGCGCGTTAGAACTTGGCCAAGATGAAGTTGTGGATGTAACTCCTGATCAAGTGGTTGTGACGGACTTAACCGGAAAAATTCTGACGCCAAGAGCGTATGAAATCACCTGGGATGCCAGCGCAGCAGAACGTGGCGGCTACCCACATTTCATGTTAAAAGAAATATTTGAACAACCTAAATCCATCGCAGATACGTTGCTTGGACGTTTCACTAAAAATTCTCATATCGCGATCGAGGAGTTAGATAACCTGCCAGAACTATTAAGCGCTGAAAGAATTCTAATTTTGGCTTGCGGAACTGCATATCACGCTGGATTGATCGGCAAATATGCAATTGAAACTTGGGCAAAAATTCCAGTTGATGTAGAACTTGCATCAGAATTTAGATATAGAGAACCAGTTCTCACCAAGAAAACCGTAGTTATAACAATTTCACAATCTGGCGAGACAATGGATACTTTGATGGCAGCTCGCCATGCTAAATCACTCGGCGCAAAAGTTATTTCAATCTGTAATACAAATGGTTCGACAATTCCACGCGAATCAGATGCCGTTATTTACACGCATGCAGGTCCAGAGATTGCAGTAGCTTCTACAAAAGCTTTAATTACCCAGATAATTGCAACTGCGCTAATCGCACTTTATATAGCTGATAAAAATAGCGCCCTGAAGCCAAGCGAAGTTTCAGCTCTGATAGAAGAGTTATTGGCGCTCCCAGCGAAAGTGGAACAAATATTAGAAACAGCGGAACCACTTAGAGAGATGTCTCGTGGATTCAAAGATGCCACCTCAGTTCTATTCTTAGGAAGACATGTAGGTTTTCCGGCGGCACTTGAAGGAGCTTTGAAGTTAAAAGAGTTGGCATATATGCATGCCGAAGGTTTCGCTGGTGGCGAGTTAAAACATGGTCCGATCGCGTTAATAGAATCTGGTACGCCAGTCATTGCAATCATGCCGCCACAAGAAAGTGAACTTCGCGAGAAAATGGCGAGTAATATTCAAGAAGTTCGTGCCCGCGGAGCAAATGTAATTGTGATTGCTGATTCAGAGACCATAATTCCAGACCTAGTGCATGTAATCCGTATCCCAGTCTCTAATCAATTGTTACAACCAATACTTGCAATCGTGCCACTCCAAATTTTTGCCTATGAGATGGCAGTTGCGCGCGGTAGT
>CAZMNB010000093.1:0-3720 GCA_964567545.1 uncultured Bifidobacterium sp.
TGCGCTAATGCGATTGATCCTGGTTGGACCACCAGGTGCTGGCAAAGGAACGCAAGCAGTACACCTCGCTGCTCACTTTGCTATCCCACATATTTCAACTGGCGACATTTTTCGACTGAATTTAAAGAATGGCACACCACTTGGAATTCAAGCTAAATCATTTATGGATAATGGAAACCTAGTTCCAGATTCGGTCACAAATGAAATGGTTCGGGATCGCTTTACCCATAATGATGTTAAAAATGGTTTTCTTCTCGATGGATATCCCCGAAATGTCGGTCAAGCAGAATTTCTCAAGAGCGCTTTAGTGAGTGCTGGAACGCCACTAGATGCAGTCCTTGAATTGAAAATTGAGAACGAAGAGATCATTAAGCGTTTATCAAGCCGACGGACTTGTCGAGGCTGCGGAAAAATTTACTCCGACACTATAAAAAAATGTGAAAATTGTGATGGCGAGTTGTATCAAAGGGAAGATGACAAAGCGGAAGTTATCAAACACCGGCTCGATGTTTATGCCGAACAAACCGCGCCAATTATTGACTATTACCAAAAAACTGGTTTATTAAAGAGCATTTCAGCTCTAGGTGAGGTATCTGATATTTCAAAGCGAGCCATCGCAACCCTTACTAACGGCAATTAAATGGCAATCCAAATTAAGAATTTGGCGCAGTTGGAGACAATGCGCAAGGCCGGATTATTGGTCAGAGAAACGTTAGATTTAGTTAAAGAAAATATTAAACCTGGAATTACTACTAGTGCCCTAGATGCAATTGCAGAAGCTAATATTCGTCGCGGTGGTGGCAAATCTAATTTCAAGGGATACCACGGATTTTCCGGAACAATTTGCACGTCAATAAATGAAGAAATCGTGCATGGTATTCCCGGTGATCGTATGATCATGCCAGGCGATGTCGTTTCAATTGATTGTGGTGCAATCATTGAAGGTTGGCATGGTGATGCAGCTTTTTCAGTAGTTGTAGATCCGATTGACCTTGCTGATCAAAAAATGTTAGATGTTTGCGAAGCATCGATGTGGCGTGGTATTTCGGCTGGTAAATGTGGTGGAAAGTTAACCGATATGAGTTTTGCAATTGAGCAATACATTATTTCCCAAGGTAAATATGGAATTTTGCGCGAATACGGTGGTCACGGAATTGGAACCGAGATGCATCAAGAACCTCATATCTTAAATTTTGGCAAAGCCGGAAACGGACCAGAAATAATTATTGGAATGGCGCTAGCAATCGAGCCGATGATCACGCGTGGTACCGACAAGACTAGAGTCTTATCAGATGATTGGACTGTGGTAACTACTGACAAATCTCGCGGCGCACACTTTGAAAATTCATTTGCAATTTTGCCCGACGGTAAACCGTTTGTGCTCACGGAGTACGATGGCGGCAAAGCGAAACTAGGCGCGTTAGGTGTAGAAATATCTTCGTTACTTACTTAATTTTTCCTTATTAGCAATATCTGTGAGAAAATTAACTATGAGCAATAACGGTTCGTTGATGCGGGCGGAAATCGCGCAAATTCCTGGCATTTTTCAGAAGATTGCGGATAGCGCTGCCATCATTACCGCGCAAATACAAAAGTTGCCATTAGATTCTTTTGATTCAGTTATTTTGCTAGCACGTGGCACCTCAGATAACGCGGCGCTATATTTGAAATATTTAGTTGAAACTAAAATCGGAATTCCTTGTGGGTTAGCTTCGCCATCTGTCGTAACTGTCTATCAAACAAAATTGAAGTTCAAAAATTGTTTAGTAATTGCGCTTAGCCAGAGTGGCCAATCACCCGACCTTTTAACTTATGCGGCAGCCGCAAAAACTGGCGGTGCAAAAGTTCTAGCGCTCACAAATGATGTAAATAGCCCACTCGCTAAATCCGCCGATCTCCATCTATATTTAGAAGCTGGCGAAGAGAAGGCAGTTGCGGCAACAAAGAGTTACTCTGCTGAACTTTTGCTTTCATTATTAGTTGTCTCTGCTTGGGCAAAATCTGAAATCAACTTCGCGGCTCTGGTACGTGAAGCTAACGGGGCCGTTGCAAATATCACGGAGGTTTCGAAGGTAGTAGATGGCTTTGATCATTCATTCGGTATCACCACCTTAGGTCGTGGCTTTGCATATGCGAATGCACATGAAACCGCGTTAAAAATTCAAGAGACCTTGAAGATTCCAGTCTCATCTTTCTCGTCTGCCGATTATCTACATGGACCGATCTCATCACTTCACGAGAACTCCCGCGTAATTTTCATGGCACCAGCCGGTGTTGTAACTGAGGCAATGGGCGCGACCGTTGCTCGGATTCGCGAAATTACGCCACATATTTACTGGATCGGTAAAGGGTTTGAATTAAAGAATGGTGAGATTTCATTAGGTGGCGCGAAACTTACCGAAACACTTTCGGTGATAGCAGATAGCATTGTGCTGCAACAGTTTGCCATGTTGCTCGCTGTGAAAAATGGTTTAAATCCAGATGCACCAATTGGGTTATTGAAAGTAACAAAGACTAGATGATTTCAACCTTCATCGAATCTGGTTCGATTCCAACGGAAAAAGCGTTGATAAATCAACATTGGGTTAACGGGGGAATTGTCGTTAATGATCGCGCATTAACTTCTTATGGTGAAGCAGCAGGTAGATCTGGGTTAGCAATTCCAGGTTTTATAGATCTACAAGTAAATGGTCATGGGGGAATGGACTTACTCTCTGCTAAAACTGTTTCAGATATAAAGCAAGTTTCAAAATCGCTTTATAAACAAGGCGTAGTTGGCTACTTGCCAACTTTAATTACTGGGCCAATTTCTGAAACGTTACGCGTAATGGCTCTGATTGAAAATGCCAAACGAGAAACCGAGAATGATGAAGCTAAAATTTTAGGAATTCATCTTGAAGGTCCATTTATCTCTACTGTTAGACCAGGCGTGCATCCATTAGATTATTTTCAAAGCCCTGACTTAGATTTGATTGGTAAATATTTGCGAGCAGGTACAGTTTCTATTGTGACAATTGCACCAGAACTGCCCGGCGCGATCGAAGTTATAAAACATTTAACTGCAATGGGCGTGCTGGTTTCACTTGGACATTCAAATGCAACGGCTGATGAAGCTCACGCTGGGTTCGATGCTGGCGCTAAAACAGTTACACATTTATGGAATGCAATGCCACCAATTAGTTCGCGGGCGCCTGGATTAGTAGGAGTTGCGCTAGAACGTGATGATGTAACTATTCAAATTATTGTTGATGGTGTCCATGTTGCGCCAGAAGTTGTGAAAGCAACAGTGGCGGTTGCACCGGATCGATTTGTAGTAACTAATGATGCAGTTGCACCAGCGGGGCTTGGTGAAGGCAAATTTCCTTTTGGAACTTTTGAAGTTGAAGTTAAATCTGGCCGCGCCGTTAGAAACGATGGCGTACTTGCCGGGGGAGTTGGCTCGCTTTACGGCTCACTTAATTTGTTATTAGATCTTGGCGTTGCTTTGGATTGCGCGATCGCCAGCATGAGTTCACGACCAGCGGCACTTATCGGCCAAGGCCATATCGGAAACCTCGATTTGGGCTCCCCGGTCCAGGTAATTCCCGCATAGCGTCCAGCGGATTTCCCTTATACCGCCACCCCGCCTAAACTATCCCTCTGCCTATCGGCGCGTTGCTTTGAAAGAAATTTGAAAGTAGCCAACTGAGCGGAAGCGTGTAAGTAAATTCGATTAACGAG
>CAZMNB010000094.1:0-3670 GCA_964567545.1 uncultured Bifidobacterium sp.
AGACTGAAGATTTAAAGAAGTGTTATCCAACTTCAGTTCTGGTAACTGACTATGACATTCTGTTCTTCTGGGTTGCGCGCATGATGTTGATGGGGTTATTTGCTATGGATGGCGTAGCACCTTTTCATACAATTGCGCTACATGGATTAGTGCGTGACAAATTTGGGAAGAAGATGAGCAAGAGTCGGGGAAATACAGTTGACCCAATTGAATTTATGGATAAGTACGGATCGGATGCGCTGCGATTCACATTGGCAAATGGCGCAAATCCAGGTACCGATCAGGCATTGGCGGAGGAGTGGGTAGGTGGAGCACGAAACTTTGCTACCAAACTCTGGAATGCGACTAGATTCGCAATGATGAATGGCGCATCAGTTGTTGGCGACCTTCCTGATTCAAAAACTTTGAATCATGTTGATTTATGGATTCTTAATCGCTTAAACGAAACAATTAAGTTAGCTGACCGAAACTTTGAGAATTTTGAGTTTGCAAAAGCTTGTGAGGCGATTTATCACTTTGCTTGGGATGACGTTTGCGATTGGTATTTAGAACTAACAAAGGATGTGTTCGCTAAGGGCGGAGCCGAAGCGGAAAAATCGAAGCGAATACTTGGTCACGTGCTAGATCAATTATTCAGATTGCTGCATCCAGTTATGCCTTTCATTACTGAAACACTTTGGAAAGCTTTAACTAAAGGCGAATCGCTGGTCATCTCTAAGTGGCCGGTTGCGGAAGCGCTAGTTGATGAAAAGAATGTTTCCAGGATGGTCTCTGATTTACAGAACCTAATTACCGAAATAAGACGTTTTCGAAACGATCAAGGGATTAAAACTTCCGCAAAGATTCCTGCCAAAATTAACGGACTTAGCGAAGGAGAACTTTCAAACTACGAAGGTGCAGTTCGATTTGTAACCAGACTTGATGTGCCAACTGAGAAGTTTGCCCCAAGCGCCAAAATAGAAATTGGTCGCTTTCTGGTTGAGTTCGATTTAACTGGAAACATTGACGTAGTTGCTGAACGAGCAAGATTGTCTAAAGATTTGGCTGCTATTGAAAAGGATAGACAGACTGCTCTAGTTAAATTGGAAAATGAGAATTTTATGGCTAAAGCACCTATAGATGTTGTAAAAGAAATTCGAGAACGTGCTGGATTCTGCGCAAACGAGATCGCGCGCATTAGCGCCTTGCTTGCAGCGCTACCTACAAAATGAGTTCAGCAGAAGAGTTAGATAAATTAAATTTTATTGAACAAGCGCTATTGGCTCGCTGGCCAGAAACTAAGTTGGAGCCAACTCTAGATCGAATTGCGCTATTAGCTGATGCACTTGGCTCACCACAGCTCTCATATCCGACCCTTCATTTGACTGGAACTAATGGAAAAACAACTACATCAAGAATGATTGATGCGTTGCTTTATGAAATGGGTCTGCGTACTGGAAGGTTTACTAGTCCACATTTAGAGTCATTTTTAGAACGCATTTCAATTAACAAAGAACCGATCAGCGCAGCTGGAATGATCGCTACTTATAACGACGTCGCGCTTTATTTAGATTTGGTGGACAGCAGATCCGCCCATCCAGTTTCATTCTTTGAAGCGATGACTGCGCTTGCGTTTGTGGCATTTGCAGAGTTTCCAGTAGATGTTGGAATTTTCGAAGTGGGTATGGGCGGGGAATGGGACGCCACAAATGTAATTAATTCGGCAGTAAGCGTTGTAACGCCGATTGGATTTGATCATATGCAATACCTTGGCAACTCATTAGTTGAGATTGCGGCTACAAAATCTGGAATTATTAAGCCGCATTCAGTAGCTATTTTGTCGCATCAAGATGTAGAAGTTGCCAAGATACTTATGCAAAAGTGCGTTGAAGTTGAAGCGCTCCCAATGCGAGAAGGAATTGAGTTTTCGTTACTTCGTCGCGATCTTGCAGTTGGTGGCCAGATGCTAACAATCCAAGGCATTACTGCAACCTATGAAGATATTTATCTTCCGCTTTATGGCGCTCACCAGAGCGAAAATGCTGCGGTTGCACTGGTAGCCGTAGAAGCATTTGCTGGGAGCAAACAGCTTGATTCAGATTTAGTCCGTGCTGCATTTTCGCAAGTAGATTCGCCGGGTAGATGCGAAGTGGTCTATCGAAATCCAACTGTAATTATTGATGCGGCTCATAACCCACATGGTGCGGCAGCGCTAACTCAAACTATTACTAATGAATTTGATTTCTCCACAATTATTGCCGTGGTTGCTCCGATGGGCGATAAAGATGTTGTAGGAATATTAGAAGCGATAGAACCAATTGCTGACCGAATTGTGCTCTCTGCTAATGCTTCGCCGCGCGCCATGGATATAAACGAGTTAGAACGTTTAGCAAAACAGATTTTTGGACCCGATCAAGTTTCAGTTATCTCAACTTTGAGCGATGCAATTAGAAAATCTATTGAACAAGCTAAGTTAGATAACGACATTAACGATGGAAATTGTGCAGTATTAATTACAGGCTCGGTGGTAACTGCAGGTGAAGGTCGTGCAATTGTTAAAAAATATGGGCGTCACGTAAACCCGTCAGATGAGATGAGAGATTAATGCGCATTTTGGGTGCCGCGGTGTTGGCTATGGAGTTTTTCTTAATGGGGTTCGCGTTATTGATCGCAAAAGATGGCAACGGCGGGTTAGCACTTGTAATTGGGGGATCCCTTGCAATTCTTGCGTTATTAAATGCCGGAATGTTAAAACGGAAATTTGGCTGGATTACGGGATCAATTTTGCAGCTTCTCATTCTTTTATACGGATTTGTAGTACCGATGATGTTTTTCATGGGGCTACTTTTTGCAGGGCTATGGATTGCGGCGATAGTTGTGGGCCGAAAAGGCGAGGCTGCGCGGGCTGCCCTGCTCGCAAACCCGAAATTAAGAGATTAGCCAGACCGCCAATACAATGGCCCGGTGAGCAAAGAACGCACTTTAATATTGGTAAAGCCAGATGGCGTACGCCGTGGATTAGTTGGCGAAGTTATTTCGCGAATTGAAAATAAAGGGTATGTAATCTCCGCGCTGCGCATGCTTTCTGCTGATCGTTCGATCTTAGAGAAACATTACGAAGAACATAACGGAAAACCATTTTTTGAACCGCTACTTGAATTCATGTCCTCGGGGCCAATTGTTGCAATGGTTGCAGAAGGCGAACGCGTCATCGAAGGTTTCCGTACTCTGGCTGGTGTAACCGATCCAACAGTTGCCGATCCTGGATCGATTCGTGGAGATTTGGCCCGCGATCAAGGAACAAAAGTCGTACAAAATATCGTACATGGATCCGATTCAGTTGCATCGGCTGAACGTGAAATAAAGATTTTCTTTAGCTAGAAAGCAGTAACTTCCCCCGCAGTAAATATCAAAGAGGAGAGCAAGATGTCGAAGAGCACAAGCCGTTGGTCATTTCTCGGTAGAGATATGGCGATTGACTTAGGTACTGCTAATACATTGGTATATGTGCGTGGTCGTGGCATTGTGCTTAACGAACCAAGTGTGGTTGCGGTTAATCAAGATACTGGAGCTGTTCTTGCGGTAGGTTCGGAAGCCAAAAAAATGATCGGTCGCACCCCTGGATCAATTGTCGCAATTCGTACACTTAAAGATGGTGTTATAGCTGACTTCGACACAACTGCTTTGATGA
>CAZMNB010000095.1:0-3619 GCA_964567545.1 uncultured Bifidobacterium sp.
ATTTTGGGATCGCTAGTTGGTTTGATTCCCGTTGTCGGTGTATCTTTGCCATTTATGTCATATGGCGGCTCATCACTACTTGCATTATTCATAGCGGCCGGTTTCGTTTTAGGAGTCGCCCGGCGTACGCCAAATATTAGAGAGGCGCTTTTGCTTCGTAGGACTCTTAAGCAAGGCAAGTCATGACTACAAAAAAAATAATTCTGGCAGGCGGGGGCACGGCAGGCCATATTGAGCCTGCATTAGCAGTAGCCGTCGAATTGCAAAAAATAAACCCAGATTTGCAATGTGAATTCATTGGCACAAAAACTGGTTTAGAGAATGCGCTAGTACCCAGTCGAGGTTTTCCACTGAGAGTTATCCCTAAAGTTGCGCTCCCTCGTGAATTTTCGTTCTCAATAATTGGTTGGCCTTTCGCGCTTATAGGCAGTGTCTTCAATTCAATTCGTATTATTCGAGGTGCAAAGGTTGTAATCGGATTTGGTGGATATGTCGCTGCTTCTGCCTATTTAGCTGCGGTTATTCTTAGAATACCGATTGTCATTCATGAAGCGAACGCAAAACCTGGTTGGGCCAATCGTTTAGGACGGTTTTTTGCAAAGATTGTGACCGTAAATTTTGGTTCAGTACAGCGCAAATGGCCAGAATCTATAAATACTGGGATGCCATTAAGAGATGACATAGTAACTATCTCTCAACTTAATCAGAATCAAGTAATGGAAATCAAAAAAAGTCAAGCAAAAGAGTGGGGTTTGTCAATAGATAAACCAATAGTTGCAGTTTTTGGTGGCTCTTTAGGATCAGAGCGAATTAATAAAGTTGTCTCGGAATATCTCTCATCGCAAAAATACCCAATCCAAATTGCGCATGCGGTCGGAATGCACAACACACTACCAATTCCAAGAACTGGATATTACCCAACTCAATATTTTCACGATATTGCGAAGGTTTACGCAACAGCAGATATCGTGATTTGCCGTAGTGGCGCGGTCACATGCGCAGAACTTGCGGTAGTAAATCGATATGCCATTCTAATTCCGCTCCCAATTGGAAATGGTGAGCAGGAGGCTAACGCAGACGAATTGATGGCCAAGAATTCGGCAACAATGATAAGGAATTCTGATTTTACAGCGGATTGGCTTGGCAAAAACATTGAGTCTGAAATAATGAAGAGCAAGAATTATTCAGCTAGTTCAGTTACGGTGAAAATTAAAGATGCCGCAAAAGAAATTGCCAAATTGGCACTATCAGTGAGTAAGCCATGAGCACCATCAATTTTGATGATTTAAAAAGTGCAAAGGTGCACTTCATTGGTATTGGTGGTTCTGGGATGAGTGGAATTGCCAGGATTTTAGTTGCGTTGGATATCAAAGTATCCGGATCCGATATTAAAGACTCACAGACTCTTGCCGGTCTTCGAAAGCTGGGAGTCGAAGCTTTTGCTTCTCATTGCGCTGAAAATGTATTAGGTAGCGATATAGTGGTTATTTCTAGTGCAATTTCAGAATCCAACGTAGAACTTAAACAGGCAAAAGCGTTAAGTATTCCGATACTTCTCCGAGCTGAAGCCTTAGCAATATTGATGTCACAGAAGAAATCAGTAGCAATTGCCGGCACGCATGGGAAAACCACAACAACTTCCATGTTAACCGTGGCATTACAGCATTGTGGAGTTGATCCATCTTTTGCCATTGGCGCGACAGTTTCGAATTCTGGAACAAATGCACATCATGGTAGTGGCGAAGTGTTCGTTGCCGAAGCAGATGAATCGGATGGTTCTTTTTTAGTTTATAAACCTTACGGTGCAATAGTTACAAATATTGAATTAGATCATGTGGATCATTTTGCGGATGAATCAGCAGTAGATGAAGTTTTTGCGAATTTTGTTAAGACCATTCAATCAGGTGGTTTTCTAGTTACCTGCGGCGATGATCTAGGGGCAAAGCGCTTAATCCCCAAAAGTGAAGGTTTAGAAATAACTGTCGCAACTTATGGCGAAAGCAAAAATTGTGATTTGAAAGTTGACCGAATTTTGCTGGATGCGACTTCGTCGAGCGCGCGGATTACCTGGAAAGGACGAGTGCTTGGAGAACTTATTCTCGCTGTGCCCGGCAAGCACAATATTTTCAATGCAGCGGCAACGCTAACAGCCGGGTTGCTGATGGGATATCCAGCCCCTGAATTAATGCAAGGTTTGAAAAGATTCACGGGGGCACGTCGACGTTTTGAATTAAAAGGCAAAATCAACGAGATTACAGTTATTGACGACTACGGCCATCACCCAACTGAAATTAGAGTTACCTTGGAAACTGCTCAAAATTACCATCAATCAGGGCGAGTTATTGCTATTTTTCAACCGCACCGCTTTAGTCGAACTGCACATTTTCTTGCGGAGTTTGCCAAGGAATTATCCATTGCTGACAAAGTCTTCTTATTGGAAGTTTACCCGGCTAGCGAGAAACCGATTCAAGGTGTTACATCACTTAGCATTGCCCAAAGAATGGCGAGCGATAAAGTTGTTTATGAACCATCGATGCCAACCGTTATAGACATGGTTGTTGCAATGGCAAAACCAAATGATTTGATAATAACGTTAGGTGCTGGCGATGTTAATTCTCTAGGACCTTTGATTTTGGAAGCTATTTCTCTACAGAAAAAAGACTAAGAATTGTCCAAGAATAAGCGGAGAATTAATGCGATTCTTCTCTTAATTGTAATTTCATTAGCAGCATTCCTTTTTGGCTGGTCAAACGCATTTAACGTCAAGGCAATATCGATTACGGGAGTAAATGCTTCAGAAGAGAAATTGGTAATGACAAAGATTGAAAATCAACCGCAAGTCATGAAAGTGGGGATTCCGCTGGCAAGAGTCGATAAAAGAGTTGTAGGGACTCGCGTATCTGAACTAAGGTGGATCAAAACCGTAACTGTTAAGCGAAATTGGATATCCAAAGAAATTAAAGTTGAGATTACCAAACGAATTCCTATTGCCCGCATTTCTAATTCAAATAATCGCACATTTATCGATAATGAATTGGAGATTTTTACCATTCCAACTAATGGATCACTTCCAGAAGAGATGTTGAACTTGCCTGATTTAAATTTGAAAGATCAAACCCCATCTGCCTTGACGGCATTTGACCTCTTACGACGCCAAATCTCGGAGATTAAACCAATTGAAATCAATGCCGAAGAGCTGGTTGTACAAACTTATCAAATTAATAGTTCGGCCTATATGCTTACTACCTTGCTTTTGGATGGCAGATCGATAAATGTAATTTGGGGAACCAGCCAAGATTTAGCGCTAAAAATCAAAGTATTCCGTGAGTTATTGAAGTTGCCAGAAAACTTAAAAGTAGTGAGGATGGATTTAACTGCACCACTTGCTCCAATAGTTAAATAATTCAAGAAAAAAATTCCTGATTAATGTCATCGTGTCGGTCATTGATTGCTACGCGCCACACCCATACTTTTGCGCATCAGATAAAAGAACTCTGAGCCTCAAGTTGAGGATTAGAGTTAGGGAGAGGCGTATCGTGGCATCACCACAGAATTATTTAGCGGTTATCAAAGTTGTTGGAATTGGTGGCGGCGGTGGAAACGCAATTAATCGAATGAT
>CAZMNB010000096.1:0-3612 GCA_964567545.1 uncultured Bifidobacterium sp.
CAGTTGCACCAACGCTTCCAGTTGCTCCAGTTGCACCAACGCTTCCAGTTGCACCAACGCTTCCAGTTGCTCCAACGCTTCCAGTTGCTCCAGTTGCACCAACGCTTCCAGTTGCTCCAGTTGCACCAACGCTTCCAGTTGCACCCGTTGCGCCTGTCGCACCCGTGGCACCAACACTTCCGGTTGCACCTTGCGGACCTGTTGCGCCAGATCCACCCATTGCTCCGGTTGCGCCTTTTTCACCGGTTGCGCCAGTTGCACCGGTTGCGCCTTTTTCACCGGTTGCGCCTTTTTCACCAGTTGCGCCAGTTGCGCCTGGCTCGCCAGTTGCACCATTTGTAATCGAACCTGTTGAACCCGTTTTTCCGTCAACACCTTGCGGACCCATTGCGCCGGTTGGTCCTTTCAAACTAATTGGAATTGGCCACTTTCCATTTGCTTTAGGGCCAAATAAATTAAATGTTTTGATATCAATGTAAAAATCACCATTAATTCCAACTGACGCAGAGGGTGAGCCACTGCCACTTAATAACATTGTTGGAATTGTTGTTGCAGTTCTACCAGCAGCTTTAAATGACTTCGACAATAAGGTTCCTGCATTTGCAGTTGTAAATAATTGAGTAGCAATCAAAACGAAAATTAAGAATGGCAAGAAAAAGAAACGTCTACTTTTGGTATTCATCGCGACCCACTCCTTGGGGGTTGAGTCCCCCATGGATGGGGGCTCCAATCACTAGAGTGCTCTCGCTCTATCTCCTCGATAAAGAGGATTCTCGTCTTTCATAATTAATGTAATGAGCGTAGATTCAAGTTTAATGTTCAATTATTCACACCTGACTCTAAGGAAAACTCGACTATTGCCACAGGGAATGTCAGTTATATAAGGCCATCGAACGCAACGCGTTTGAATAATGGATTAGGAGAAAAAGTGAAGAAGAAATATGTAGCCGCTACCATCGCTACTGGACTTATTCTGTCATTAGGAACTGCCGGACTTGCTTCGGCCCATGGCATGGGTGGAAAAGGTGGAACTAATGCAGCAACTATTTATTCCGGACTTGTACAAAAAGGAATACTCACCCAAGCACAGGTAGATGCGATTAATGCCGCATTTAGCGCTGCAAGATCTGCCGAAGATGCGACTAGGGCTGCAGATCAGACCGCGAAGTTGACTTTAATTTCAACGACAATCGGAATAGATGTAGCAACTCTCAAGACTCGTCTGCAAGCGGGCGAATCACTTGCAACTATTGCTGGTAGCAAAACTGCTGCGCTAATTACCGCACTCGTCGCAGCAGAGACAAAAGAGATTGATGCGGCAGTAACTGCAGGAAAACTAACTGCAGCCCAAGCAACGACTCTAAAATCAAACCTAACTGCACATATCACCGCAGCAGTAAATCAAGTTCATGGACCAGGAATGGGCAAAGGATTTGGAATGGGCAAAGGATTTGGAATGGGCAAGGACCGAGGGCACGAGCATCCATAAATTCTTCACTCCTTACCTCCAGGGAGTGTAAGAAAGGGATAGCAACAAGTAGAAGAACCGCTGTTTCGAGTGCAGCGGTTCTTCTTATTTTTTGAGAGAGTACGACTATGAGAATTCACATCGGATGCGATCATGCCGGACTCGATTTTAAAAATGTGATTGTTAAGCATTTAGAAAGTAATGGCCATACCGTAATCGATCATGGCCCACATGTTTATGACGCCCTAGATGATTATCCAGTTTTCTGTATTCCATGCGCTGAAGGGGTAGCGAGTGACCCAGGTTCATTTGGCATAGTTCTAGGCGGGTCTGGCAATGGCGAACAGATGGCGGCAAATAAAGTAGCTGGAATTCGGGCAGCGCTCGTGTGGAGCATAGATACCGCAAAATTAGCACGAGAACATAACAACGCAAATGTCATTTCTATTGGTGGTCGGATGCACACAGAAGAGTTCTGTTTAGATCTTGTTGATGCTTTCCTAGCAGAACCATTCTCTGGCGATGAGCGCCATGTCAGAAGAATAGATTTGATTAGTAAATATGAAAGAGATGGAAAAATTTAACTTTTTAATTTGTACCTAAAATCTGTCACGATGTGATCTTTTCGTAATCCTCGGCCTTCAAACTTTGTCAGCGGACGCCAACCAGGCCGTTCCACAATTCCACCTTCGAATTGTGAATGTTTTGCAAAAACTTCCTTAATAGAATTGGCATAATCCTGCCAATCAGTTGCAATATGAATTCTGCCATTTGGTTTTAATTTTAGCGCGAGCGTATCTAAGAATGGTGGTTGAATAATTCGACGCTTCCGTTGTCTAACTTTTGACCAAGGATCTGGAAAGAAAATATGGAAAGCATCGACTGATTGGTTTGGAAAAGATTCACGAATTGCCACCGTTGCATCATCTTCAAGTAATTTAAGATTTGAAATACCGTTTTCAACAATCTTTATAAGTAGCGCTCCAATTCCCGGTTTATGAACTTCGATCGCAATAAATCCAGTCTCGGGAAATTGCTTAGCGATTAGCGCAGTAGCCTCTCCCATACCGCTGCCGACTTCGACAATTATCGCTTTCGAGTTTGGAAACAATTCATGTGGAGAGATTGGACTTTCAGATAGTAAACAGAATTTCTCAGAGTGTTTTGTAATCGCTTCAGCTTGCGCATCTGTCATTCGATTACCCCGCAACGTGTAACTTCTAATCGAAGGTAGGCGTTCGTTGAGGGGTTTCATAGTGGTTAAGCCTGCCATCACTTTTTAGATAGGATTTCCAAAATTCGAGAGGAAACCATGCCTGGTATAAACATTTCACGAGCTGAAGCGCTAGAGCGCTCATCCCACTTAACCGTCGCAAGTTATGACGTAACCATAGATGTAACCAATGGCGAAGAGACCTTTATTGCAAAGTCAGTCATTAAATTTGCTTGTAACAAACCAGGCTATGACACTTTCATAGACGCGGTCGGCAAACGGATTATCTCCGCAACGCTTAATGGCCAAGAAGTTGATATTTCAAATTTTGATGGCGAATCTGTTTTTCTAAAAAATCTCACTGCTACGAATGAATTGATTTTAGAGATAGAGGCGATTTATTCTAAGAGCGGCGAAGGATTACAACGTTCGGTCGACCCAGTTGATAAAGAAGTTTATTTATACTCGCAAGGTGAAACCGCATTCATCCGACACATGTTCCCATGCTTTGATCAACCAGATTTAAAGGGAACTTTTACGCTGACTGCAATTGCACCAAGCCATTGGGAAGTCATCTCAAATAACACACAAAAGCGTAAAACTGATTTGGGCAACCAGAAGAGTAAATGGGAATTTGAAACCACTCCACTTCTTCCTACCTATTTATGCGCTTTGATTGCAGGACCGTATGCGCACATTCATGACACATATGTTGGTAAGAAAACAATTCCACTTGGAATCTACTGTCGTAAATCTCTCTTTGAGTTTCTAGATGCGGAAGATGTTTTCTTAATCACTAAACAAGGCTTTGCTTATTTTGAAAATGTTTTTGGGTTGGCTTATCCGTTTGCAAAGTACGATCAAATCGCCGTTGTAGATTTCAACTGGGGTGCGATGGAAAATGCTGGCGCAGTAACTTTCCGCGAAGATT
>CAZMNB010000097.1:0-3519 GCA_964567545.1 uncultured Bifidobacterium sp.
CCAACTCCATCACCAACCCCATCACCAACTCCATCACCAACTCCATCACCAACTCCATCACCAACTCCATCACCAACTCAGAGCGCGGCTGCCACTTGCAAACTTCCGAATGCAGATTGGCGCGGTGATGTTTCGATTGGTGGGTGGCCTCGAATATCCGAACGGATGCGAACCACTGGAACTATAAATACCCAAGTAATTTTTGTGGATTTCCCAGATGCTAAAGCAACTATGAGTACTCAAGCGGCATTTGCGAAAATATCGGCGGCAACCGAAACTTTTAAAGAGATGTCTTACGGCCTTATGAAATATAATTTGATTCCTAATTATAAGTGGTATCGAATGAAATCCAATTCGACAACTTATGCTCCGTTGAATAAATCTTTTGAATCACACCGTGCTTATATTGCAGAGGCGTTAGAAATGGCAGATCCTGAAATAGATTTTAGTAGCAGTGATGCTTTTGTAATTCTTGCCAATCCAGATTCGACTGGAATTGGAAACTCGGGCCCTGGTTTTGCTGCTACAAACGGTCGAGGTTTCACCCTTGACGGTAAATACATTGCTAATGGCGCAACTTCTTCGTACGATTTAAATTATTGGAAATCTATCTGGTTAAATCACGAGATAACTCACACTATGGGTTTGGTGGATTTCTATGCGTTCACCACTAACGATAAAAGCAACAATTGGGATGGCCACCGTTATGTCGGCCAATTTAGCTATATGGGCTTATCGAGTTTTGATTCAAACGCACCTGGACTAACTGCTTATGAACGGTGGTATCTAGATTGGCTCGATGATTCTCAGATCATTTGCACGACTGAAACTCAAGTAACTCAATTAATTTCCCCGATCGAAACCATTGGTGGCGTTAAAGCTCTGATGATTTCACTTTCACCGATTCAATCAATTGTGATTGAAAGTCGTCGCCCAATTGGGATCGATAAGAATTTAAAAAAGTCTGGCGCTTTAATTTATACGGTTGATTCGACGAAACAATCTGGGTTGGGCCCGGTTCAGATTTATCCAATTGATTTGAAGAACGATCCAATTTACGCACAGGCACCGCGCGCGGTTGGGGAGAGTGTCACGATATTGGGATACACAATTACGGTGACTGCATCAAGTTCAGCTGGTGATACTGTAACAATCAAACGAAACTAGGCATCGCGCGCGGTTAGTTATTAACCGGCTTTAGTTTTGCACATTTTAAGGTATTAAAAATTCGGCCTTAGCTCTCGAAAGTCATTATTTGCCAATGACTACATTGACCTCACCACATGACTTATTAGCAGCAGTTCCATTCCTAATCGGGTATCAACCCGAAAATTCCTTGGTCTTAATTAGTTTGAAGGGCGACCTCGTCGGAATGGCCATGCGTATTGATTTTCCTGAAGATTTTGATTGCAATCAAATTGATAATTTGGTTTCGCACTTAAAAAGGGAGAGTTCAGAAAGTGCCTTGTTGGTAGCTTATTTGCCCTCACACATCCTTGGCTGCGAAACTCTGATAGCGGGAATTAAAGACGCGCTCTCGCTTCGCAATATAAATCTACGTGAAGCGATAATCGTCAGAAACGGTAGATGGCGTTCTTCGCTCTGTATCGATACTGAATGTTGCCCCAGTGAAGGCAATTTACTTCCGATTTTTTCAGATTCGAGAATTGCAGCTGAACAGGTTGCGCTAGGGAACCCCCTTCCATTTCAAGATTTAGATGAACTAGTCGCATCTATTTCGCAGGCAAGTCTTGATCCAGATTTATTAGAGGTAATCAATTCCGTTCCCACAATTGATTACGACGATGATCCAAAACTGCTCCAGCGTGAGGGCGCTGAGGCAGTTATGGATCTGGTCAATGAATTTGAAACCGGTGGAATTTCAGAGAATAAGGAATTGATTGCATTGGTTCTAGTTCGGCTACATGATTTGCAAGTGCGAGATTTCGCACTTGGCTCAATTTGTTCAGAAAATATCGATCTCTATTGGAACTTATGGAGATGGTTGCTTCGAATTGCACCGGCGGGATTTATTGCTCCGATCGCAACGCTCTTTGCCGCTGCCTCTTATGAAAAAGGTGATGGAGCGCTAGCACAACGAGCTTTGGATCGTGCCCAAAGCGATGATGCTCAATATGCACTTGCGAAGCTGTTGCGCCAAGTATTTAATGCTGGCTGGCCGCCTGAGACTTTTGCCACTATGCGTGCGGACCTGCACCCTAAGATCTGCGACGCTCTTTTTTCGGAGTAACATCGCTCATCGTGCGAACACGCAGTTCGCTACGAGGAGGCAGTACCGTGATTGTTGGCGTACCTAAGGAAATTAAGAACAACGAATTTCGAGTAGCAATCACACCTGCTGGCGTTCGGGAATTTATTAAATCTGGCCATACTGTCTTGATCGAGAGAAATGCCGGCGTTGGTTCTGCACTCACCGATGAGGCTTACAAAATGGTTGGAGCTGAAATAGTTGCAAACTCTGACGAAGTTTGGAAACGCGCAGATCTAGTTTTGAAAGTTAAAGAACCAATCGCGGCGGAATATCCAAAAATGCGCTCGGGCCAAGTTTTATTTACTTATCTACATCTAGCTGCTTCTAAAGAATGTACCGATGCGCTCATCCAGAGTGGGATTACTGCGATTGCTTACGAAACTGTAGAAGTTGATGGTGCGCTTCCGCTCCTGGCACCTATGAGCGAAGTTGCTGGGCGCATGTCAGTTCAAGTGGGCGCTGCAGCGCTACAAAAGAGTAACGGTGGTCGTGGTGTATTACTTGGTGGCGTACCAGGAGTTCGTCCCGGAAAAGTTGTTGTGCTTGGCGGCGGCGTATCTGGAATCGCAGCGGCATCAATTGCTCATGGAATGCGCGCAGATGTAACGGTTCTGGATGTAAACCAGAAAAAATTAGGGGAGATTGATCATCTCTTTAGTGGAACCGTTACAACTTTGGCTTCTAATACATATGAGATTGAGCAACAAGTTATGGCTGCGGATTTGGTAATTGGCGCAGTTTTAGTAGCTGGGGCGAAAGCACCTAAATTGATTTCAAATGAATTAGTCTCAAAGATGAAACCGGGGAGCGTGCTAGTTGATATTGCAATCGACCAAGGCGGTTGTTTTGCAGATTCACATGCAACTACACATGCAGAGCCAACATTCAAGGTTCACAATTCGATTTTCTACTGCGTGGCGAATATGCCTGGAGCGGTCCCAGCAACTTCGACCTATGCGCTCTCTAATGTGACGCTTCGATACGCCTTAGCGCTGGCAAACCTAGGCTGGCGCGATGCCGTGGCTAAAGATCGCTCACTTGCGCTTGGTTTAAATGTCCATGAGGGCAAGGTTTATTATCAAGCGGTTGCTACTGCTCATGGATATACCGTCGCGACACTATAAATTGGTTTTAGGGTTGGACAATTAGCTAATTCTTTTCTATTCTTTCGCCAGGTCATGAGTTCCAGGTATTAGCCCCGGCTTACTGGACGGCAACCCTCCACCACGGTGGGGTGCTCCGGGTGA
>CAZMNB010000098.1:0-3490 GCA_964567545.1 uncultured Bifidobacterium sp.
ACACCAACACCAACACCAAGTACTACGCAAACCGTTGCACCAACACCAACACCAAGTGCAGTCGAAGTTGTAGAACCAAATGGTAAATGTTCTAAAGAAGGCGACATCCAACCATTAAATGGTGGCCAAATGATTTGCACTAGCGCTAAATGGCAACCATATGCAGGTTCTGGGCCATCAGGTTCTGGAACAACGAATAATTCTTCAACAATCGAAGTAACACCTTGGGGGTATTTAAGTGTCATTAATAGCGGTAACGGGCTTGGAAACATTTCAGATGCTGCGCTAGTTCAAACAAACACTGGAGATATTCGAGTTTATTTTAAGAACGGAAACGATTCGCAAGCTAAATTAACAGGTTTTGATAATTACATTCACTCTGCAATTTCTAAAGATGGCGGAAAAACTTGGACCATTGAAAGTGGCGTGCGAATGCAAGTCACATCCCCAGTCGAAGTCCTACCAAAAACGGGCGGCGGATATCAGGCGTGGGGCTGGGGTCATTCACCCGGTAAAGATTATATGTACTACGCAGAATCTACAGATGGACTAACTTTCACCGAAATAACCATCCCAGGTTTGGATGTAAATAAATGTTTTACAACTTCCGGGGTGGCAATGGGGCCACTTGGTGATCCAGCAATCGTGAAACTAGCCGATGGTACTTGGTTGTTGCATGCACAAGGTTTTGGCGTGGGGAATACTGGACCGAATTATGCACGCTGGGCTTGCGTTGCGACATCTCCAGATGGGAAAACTTGGACTCCCATACAAAGCAGATCCTATGGCGGGACTATCGATGTCGAAACAAACCCTAATATTTATTTAAACAAAGACGGCAAAATTGAATGGATGTGGCCTTCTTCGACAGGAGTAATTACAAAGATCGGCGACGGCACAACTTACGGATCGGCAACTACTTATATTAAAGCTGGCGACCCAGAACGGTTAGATCTGACTGATGGCACCGAGATATTTGCAATAGGTGGCTTTGACAATCGTGGCGGTGGCGTAATTATCTTCACAAAACGAATTACAAATTCATACCAGATTGCATCGGTAACTGGCGGCCCTTCAACAGGCGGGTCACCTAATCGCTTATTAACTTGGACCGTTAAAGGCGCTACCGCCGCTGATATTTCAGTTATGAATTTCTGTTTAAACAAGAAAGTTTCTGAGATATCTGGCGCTACCGTAACCATCACAACGAGCGGCGGAGTGGTAACTGTCGTTGCATCTGATCCAGCTAATGACCACTCATGTGTTGGGGTTTTAGTTGGTAGTGAAAAAATTATTGGCTAGCTAAGTAATTTAGCCATCCATGCTTCAATCTCATCTGGGTGTCTTGGGAGCGCGTTACTCATGACCCGGCATCCAGTTTCAGTAACAACAACATCATCTTCAATGCGAACCCCGACTCCACGGAACTCAGGCGGGAATAGTTCATCGTCTGGTTGGATGTAGAAACCAGGTTCAACGGTAAGAATCATCCCTGGCTCTAAAATCGCGTCGGCATATTGATCTTTACGTGCCTGCGCGCAATCATGTACATCAATTCCAATGTGATGACCTGAACCATGGAACATCCATCGGCGGTGTAAACCATTTTCAGGTTTTAAAGATTCTTCAGGCGAGATCGGCAGCACGCCTAATTCAGCTGCACCTTTGGCAATTTCTACCATGCACGCTGCGTGCATATCTTTAAACTTTGCGCCAGGTTTAACCGCAGCAATACCGGCTTGTTGAGCTCGATAAACGATCATGTAAATCTGCTTCTGGGCTGCCGTAAATTTTCCAGTTACAGGCAAGGTTCTTGTGATGTCTGCGGTGTAGTGGGATTCAACTTCAACACCAGCATCAATCAAAATTAATTGACCAGGCTTTACATCGCCATCATTTTTAATCCAATGCAGCACACAGGCATGCGAACCGGCTGCGACAATGCTGTCATAACCAATGTCGTTGCCTTCTAGTCGGGCTCGGCCAAAAAAAGCGCCTTCAATTACGCGCTCACCGCGAGGTGTTGCAGTAGCTGCAGGAAAAACGCGAACCATGTCAGAAAATCCGCGGGCAGTCGCATCGATTGCTTTCTGCATTTCATCGATCTCGTATTGATCTTTAACCATACGGCTAATAGAAAGCAAATTAAGAAATTCAACTTCGCGATCATGTACTGGGACTAACTTATCTATATTTGCGTCTTGCTCACGAACTACTAAAGTTTCCGTCTTATCACTTAAGAACTCAGCAACGCTTTCGATTTGTGCAACCTTAATCCCGTACATTGTTTGAGTTTCTTCTAAAGTCATTCGGCGACCTACCCAAAATTCCCCATGTTTTGAATTTCGGTAGAACTCATCAGTGTTGCGAGGTGATCTAGGGTGTATAAAAAGTAGCGCTTCATGTCCAGAACCGTTTGGTTCCATAATTAGAACGGAATCCGGAACCGCATCACTTGCCGTAATTCCAGTTAGCCAGGAATATGCAGAGTGCGCACGAAACCGAAAATCAGAGTCGTTACTTCTAACTTTTAGAGAACCAGATGGAAATACTAACCTCACTCCAACAAATTGCTTGGAAAGATTATCTCGTCGAACTTTGCAAAAAGAAATAGCTCGTGATGGCACGATCCCCGTAAGTGGAGTTTCCGCCCAGCCAAGTTTCATGAATTCAGTTAGCGCTTCGGGAGTTGGGATGTCGTGGGTTCGCAAACCTTTCTCCTTATCTTCAGCAGCTTGTTGCTCTGGGCTTTTATCGAATGTTGCGCTGCTCATCTCCACAGAATACGACATCCGACCAGTTAATATCCAGATATGAATAGGTTCTCACATGGAATAGAAGTACTTCTTTTTCGCTCACGATTTCTTCTAGCGCCTCTCTATCTCGGTCTAGTAGGTGCGCTGGTACTACTTTGCTATCGATTTATCATCGAGTTCTATCATCTCTTCCAAAAGACAGCAGAAGCGACTCCCCAGAGTTTTACTTTAGACTTGTTGGCTCTACTTGATTTGACTCTCTTAGCAAACTTAATTCTGATGGTGATTTTTGCAGGGTATGAAAACTTTGTCTCAAGAATTGATGTTGCGACCGAATCTAAAGACCGACCTCACTGGATGGGCACAATAGATTTTAGTGGTCTAAAAATAAAATTAATTGGATCTCTAGTTGCTATATCCGTAATTGAACTTCTAAAAGATTTTATTGAATTAGCTGGCGAGGATCATGTAGGTGCTGGAACTAAATGGCGAATTGTCATCCACTTAACCTTTGTAGCTTCTGGAGTTTTATTCGCTGCGATGGATTGGATAGCCGATAAGAGGGAATTTCACGGAACCCATCCATAGTATTTCGCCTACCGATTTAGAAGATAGATAATAAAACTCGGGGTTAGGAAGTTGAAATAAATGCCTGTAAACTAAGCCCACCACTTGGAGACGTCGCATAGCCCGGTCGAGTGCGCCTCACTGCTAACTAGGTAAGGTGTAAAATC
>CAZMNB010000099.1:0-3473 GCA_964567545.1 uncultured Bifidobacterium sp.
CGAAGGCGCCACGGAAAGAACTCCGAGACCCAACGCAGCAACTGCAACAAGCGCAATACGCTTGAAGGTTGTCTTTGTAGACATTTGTTTCCTTTCGATAGTCGAATTAGAGACGTTCCCTATTTCGGCTTTGAGATGAGTCGCACGTGCTGACACATCTCTTCCCCCACTCCGTTTCCGGTAGAAGTGAGGAAAACTAGGTTTGAACAAGGACTCCATTATGCCTTACCTGCCTTGCTCGACTCTGTAACCAAGACGGCTTGCGCCAAGATCTGGGTCTTTCCAGAGTTCAAGAGAAGTCGAGTAGTGACTGATTTAGGCACAGCGATGAGGTCTGTTCCGGTAGTGCTTGAAGGCACTGTGATGATTGTCTCCACGGCTGAGTCGATCACCATTGTTGCAGTAACGAGGTAATTGCCAGAGGCAAGGCGCTCGATATCGACAGTTGTATAGGAGAGATTGAGGGGAACCCAACTTCCATTCATGCCTGCCGAAATATCAGTTTTATATGAAGTACCCGTTCCATCGACCACGATTTCTTGGTCTAGGAAAATATTAGAAGCACCAGATTTAGTTTTAGCAATGGTGGCAAGAGTTACGCCATCTTCAGTTAACTTTGGTGGGTTCTTTGTAATATAGAGAACGCCAGCAACGTTGCTGTTATCGGTAACCGTGAAACCTGTTGGCACGCCATCGCTATCTAACCCAGCAAACTTAAGTGCTTTAGTTTTAGCAGAGATGGTGCCGGCTTGCTTTGCAGCTTTCTTCGCTTCGTTTACGGAAGCCGTTGCTGACGGTGTAGGAAGCACTGCAACTTCATTTGAAGTTACAACTTCATCGCTATTTCCAGCGACCGAGTTAACAACATCGATGCTAATTAAGTTCTCGTGATTTGGCATCGCGTTAAATCCAAGGAATGCAAAAAGTACCAAGATTAATGAGAGCGCAACTTTTGAAGACTTCTTTGCAACTTCAGCAGCTTTCTTATAAGAGGTAGAGAGCAGATCAAGAGCGGTTAGGCCACGCTCTTCATCAACGATAAGTTCAGAGAGAATACGACGTAGCGAAGTGCGAGCGCGAGAAACAGTGTGGCGCACGGCAGATTCTTTAATACCAAGTTCTTTAGCAATCTCTTCAGTCGAACGACCTTCCATCTCCCACATAACAAGAGCGGCGCGCTCGGCAGATGAGAGCATTGATAACGCTTGACGGACAATCGCAGCATCATCAGCGGCTGCAACTACATCAGCGTGATCAACATTCTCTTGCCAAGTTGCTTCAACCTCAGCAGTTGCATCATCAAGCAGAACTAGGTTTGGACGACGACCTTCTAAACGGAAGATATCGATGCAGAGGTTTTCGATAGTGCGGTGTAGATAAGAGAGTGCATGCTCTTGCGATTCAAGTTCTGGAGCAGCAAGCATCACTTTAATTAAGGCATCTTGTAGAACTTCTTCAGCCTTAGCGTTGTTCTTTAGTAATCGAGCTGCATGAGCGTGGAGTTCAGCGCGGTGCTCTGTGTAGAAAGCACCAAGCTCAGCAACGGTCCATACTTGAAGACCATTAGCCTTAGCTGACTTACGAATACCCACGAGGTGAGCCCCTTTTGATAACCGGTTTTGTGTTACAGAGCCATCCGTCGATGCCTCTACCCGATACTACGAATCTATGCTGAGAATGTAGCGAGGAACGGACAAAACGGACTATTAGGACTTAGGAATCTCTGGATTGAACGGATCAAGTTCAGATAATTTCTTCACTGCTAGGGCTTTCTCAGTCGGAGTACTTGAAGTCAAATAATAGAGAATTTTCCAACCATAAACATCCTTTGGATAAAGCTCTATCATTTTGTTATCTAGAATTTTGGCTTGTTCGGAAAAATTGTTAGTCACCGATACTCGTAGAACCTGACTTAAATGAAATGCTGTTGATCCTGGAAGTTCAATCGACTTCATAAGTAAATTCAAGTCCGCTTTTATGTTCGCGGACTTGTATTTTGCGTCTGCATTAAATGGAATATAAGCAAGTGCGAATCCAAAAACCGCAAATAAGAAAGCAAGTGCGCCACTAGCTGCCGGTAGTGTTGATGGCTTTCGAGCTCTTCCCTTTCTCGAGTTTCCAATTGCCGGCTCCGCTGGTGCGGAAATACCATAACCAATCAACGCTCCGTTAAGAATCCAGCCCCAAACTCCCACAGCCATTTGATTAATGCTCACTAAAGCTTGGATTTGATATGCAATCCAACAAGAAAAAATCGCTACAAAATATGGGTCGAATTGCTTATTCTTTCTTATCCAACGCAATCCAATGGTCAGGGCGAATCCAAGTAACGCCAAGTAACTAAGTAGCAATGGCAAGCCACCATTTGAAGATAAATCTAGAAAAATATTATGTGCAGTATTTGCAGTTCGCTCTGGTCCAGTTCGCAATGCGGAAATTGAGCCTCTGACTTCACGATACCAATCTCCGTATGAATCTAAACCGACCCCAAATATAGGTCGCTTTAATGTCATCTCCCAACCAGCATGCCAATAATCTGCACGATACAAAATGGAGGGTTGAAAAATAAAACTAGCTAGTGGGCCTTTGTTCGCCACACCCATGATTGTTAATAAAATTCCTAAAAACGAAAGAATTGCGTAGGGAATCCGTAGAACTGAGATCTTCTTTCCACTTCGGATAAATAAATATCCGGCGACCCCAATACCCGCAACCAAGATCATAAAGCCTTGAATCGAGCCGGTATCCAAAATAATTATTGCACCTAAGATCGTAAGTGAAACTAGACCGACTCTTATGCCAATCTTCTTCTTTTTATCAAACGCTAACACCAGACTCGCAAGACCAGATATTCCAAGAAATGCGGATAAGAAATTTGTATTGCCAAAAGTTGCGAAAGTATCCTTAAGGCTCCATCCGACTGGATCTAAACCAGCGATTTGAATAAGACAATAAGTTAGTACTGGAATCATGGTCAAAACCAAAGAATTAACAAGGGATTCATATAAAGTAATTTTTTGAATTAATGCCGTGCCAATCAAAATAAACAAAAGCGAAAGATAAGTTAACATTCCAGTATTTCTGCCAAAACTTCCCCAAAATTGTTGATCTTTTGGTGCTCCGCTAAAGAAAAATGTGGAAACCATCGAAAGAATAAATAGTCCGCAAAAAATCCAAAAATATTTAGAAATACTTGAAATAAACTTAGACGTCGATGATAAAAATAATCCACATATTGCAAAGGAAGACGATGCCAATATAATTAACTTGATTAAATTAATGGGGTCGAAGCTCGAAGAAGGTGAAACCGCAAGCGATACTGCGGGGCCTACAAAAATTATCGTCCAAAAAATCCTTCTAATAATCAAGTCATTATTCATGAGCGGATTGTAATCAAAGCTGTGCGGATACCCTGACAATGTGGGCCCTGTCGGGATCGAACCGACGACCCACGGATTAAAAGTCCGTTGCTC
>CAZMNB010000100.1:0-3468 GCA_964567545.1 uncultured Bifidobacterium sp.
CGTAAAAGTAACGACTGCTCCAGCAGCGGGAGAACTTACCGCGTTACGAAATTGTTCTACAAAAATTTTTTCTGAAGTGACCAAAGTTTGAACAATATTCATGGAACTGTTAATGATCGAAGCCATTTAGTTGATCTAAAATATGAGAAGCTAACCGTTCAATCACAACTAAGCCATCAGCCACCCCGCCAGTAGACCCTGGTAAATTTACAATTAAGGTTTTCCCAGATGTTCCAGCAAGACCACGCGTTAAATCTGCTTTTGGAAATTTATCTCTTGAAATCGCTCGCAGCGCTTCGTGAAAACCCGGTATTGATTTTTCCAAAAAAGGTTGGGTTGCTTCTGGAGTTATATCGGTAGGTGAGATTCCGGTCCCGCCGGTAGTAACAATTAGCGCCACACTCAGGGCCAGCGCATCTGAGATGTTGCGAGCGATTAACTCTTTATCATCTGGCACTATTACTGATTTTATTACTTCATACCCAAGGGCGCGCAACCCTTCACTTAACAATTTGCCACTTTCATCTGCATAAACACCTTGCGAAGCCCGATTGCTTGCAGTTAAAACGTAAGCCGTCCTCAAGGTTGCATCCTTTGCCAATTCCCATTTTTTCCGCCAGATTTAGATTGAAGCGAGATATCTGTAATAACTGCCATTGGGTCAATTGCTTTGACCATATCTACAATTGTTAGCGCTGCAACTGAAACCGCGGTAAGCGCCTCCATTTCGACGCCCGTGCGATCAGCAGTTTTTACCTCAACCGTTATTTCAACTCCACCGCCAGTAATTAAAAATTCCACCTCTACTCCATGCAAAGCTATCGGGTGGCAGAGCGGAATAATTCCGGGAGTTGCTTTTGCCCCCATGATTGCGGCAATTCGAGCTGCCGCCAAAACATCTCCCTTAGGTGTTAATCCATCTCTCAATAAAGTAAGAACCTCGGTGGAAAGTATTACTTTGCCTGATGCTTTAGCTGTGCGAACCGTAATCGCTCGGTCGGAGACGTCAACCATATGGGCCTGACCCTCTTGATTCAAGTGAGTTAGTTCTCCTGGAATATTATCGCTCATGATTGTGCAGTCTACTTTCTTTCAATGGATAATGGTTATCGCTCTAAAATTCGTCCTTAAGGGAGCGGTAACCACCTAACTCTTGTTCCAGTTGGCCAGATACCACTTGGAACAATCGCAAATCCGGTAGCCGAGGCTAGACCTCGCAACATAGCTGAGCCAAGATAATCGCCTTGGAAAAATTTTCCATTTTGAATAGTACCGAGAATTAATCGATTGAAATCTATGGGAACTTCAATCTTGGATGTTGTTTCAACAAATTCAAAAATTTGCTCAGGCAGGTTTTGTAAACTCCTAATCAAAGGCTCACCCAACGAAACTAATCCAACTATTGCTGATTGCGGATTCCCTGGAAGCCCCAGAAGTGGAATTAGGTTCTTACCATTACCTCGAAGTTTGGCTAGCAACATTGGATGGCCGGGGCGCACTTTAACTCTATCTATGAGAATTGATCCCTCTATATTTCTTATCGCTTCATGGAGATAATCCCGTGCTCCATCAGCAGTGCCACCAGTTGTTAAAACCAAATCACTTCTTTCGCTCGCGGAAATAAGTGCAGCAACAACAGAAGAAAGATCATCAATTACAAATGAAATATTTGATACTTTAACTCCCATCCGCGCAAGCCAGCCTGGTAGCTGTGGACCCAATGCATCTCGAATTAATCCGTCTCGAGGAATGCCACTTGTTAATATTTCATCACCTAGAAGAATTATCTCCGCTCTAATTTGTTTATACACATTGATGAAATCAATTCCTGCAGAAGCAAGAAAGCCAACCATGCCTGGCGTAAGCAAAGTACCTTTGCTGGCAATTAGCTCACCTTCTTTACATTCAATTCCGGGCTCTCTTATGTCCTTTCCAATTTCCACATCGCCATGAATGATTCCATTGATATTTGAAGCAAATTCCCATCTGATCACTCCAGTTGTTCCTTTTGGAATTACTGCACCGGTAGAAATACCTACCGCATTTCCTTCACCAAGTTCCTCCTGCATTGGAGCGCCTGCTTTAACATCGCCGATAACTTGCCACGGTCCGCCTCCAGAAACGGCATACCCATCCATTGCAGAAGTCTTATATGTTGGTAAATTACAAAGTGAAAAATAATCTTGGTAAAGCACTCTGCCAGTTGCATCTGCTAAATTAATTGTTTCACCATCAAGAGCTTGAAAACTATTTCCTGCCATTCTCCGAGCTACATCCCAATCGCTTTCTTGAATCATTCTTTGATTGGCCAATTTTTGGCTAGTTCAAAAACCTTTGCTGCTGCCTCTCTTTGAGTTGCACCATTAGCAATTGCCATCCCTAGTAGAAATGTTGTTACTGGAGCCGCTGGCCTCTCGATTGTATGTGCGGCATCACGCGCAACATCGAGAATCATGTCCACATCGCAATCAAACTCTAAATCTAATTCCTTTTTAACCGCTTCAATCCAATCCTTCATACTCTCCTCATTTCGTTAGCATTCATATTAGCCCTATCTCTATACAACTCACGAGCCCGAATTAGGTCATCTTTAGTATCAATATCGATTAGAAGATCTGAAGAAACGTCAAACTCCCTGATTTTGAAATTAGAAATCAAACTCTTCATAGATGCACCGTCCAACTGCTCTAATTCTTGCATGGCTTGATGAAGTGATGTGGTTTTGTAAATGGCTGCCAATGGTTGGCGATAGCCATCGGAATCGATTGGCATAAAACAATCAAAGTCATTAGAAATTTCTGCAACTATGGATTCAATAATAGAAATAGCAAATGGCATATCTGTTGCAATGATTGCTACATATTCACTTTCAATCAATTTTAACCCAGCCGCAATCCCCGCTACTGGCCCACCATATTGTGGGTCCTCTCTAGTAATACCTATAGATCGTGAAATTGAATTCGGTGTTGGGCCAACAACCACAATTTCAACTTCAGGAGAGATCTCATCTATAATTTCTTCTAAAATCGTTTTGCTTTCTAAAATAGCCTCCGATTTTTCGGAACCAAATCGCTGATTTCTGCCACCAGTTAAGATTATTGCCGACCAATCCATTTTCATCTTATGTCCTGTAAATATTGTTCCCATGCCTGGATTCCACCTTCTAAATGAAGCACTTTTTCATAGCCCCGCTCTTGCAATTTTGATAAACAGGTTGCCGAACGGTTCCCAGTTCGGCAATATAAAACCACAGATGAATTTCGAGAAACTTTTTTGTAAGCATCACCGCTTTCGAATTCACTTAGCGGAATTAAAACAGCTCCTTCGATCCTTGAAATTTCCCATTCACTTATCGTACGCACATCTATAAGTTGGATTTCATCGCCATTATTCACCATATTTTGTAGCGCTTTTGAGGTAATAGCATTAGCTTCTTCAAGATGATTGAGTGTCGTATTATCGCCACAA
>CAZMNB010000101.1:0-3462 GCA_964567545.1 uncultured Bifidobacterium sp.
CTACAAAAGAAGTGCGGCGCAATGCTGATGGGTTCATGGTTCGCAAATGACTTCAAAGCCAAGTCACAAGCAGATTACGACGATCTATGGATCGTTCCGTTCCCAGAGATCAATCCAGAACACGGTATCGACACAATCGATGCTCCACTCGATGGTATTTCTGTTGCTGCTAATGGTGCAAATGTTGAAGGCGGAAAAGACCTCGCTCAATTCTGGGGTTCAAAAGAAGGTATTGACGCAGCTATTGCAGGTGGCGACACCAGCATTTACATCAGCAGCGATTTCGATACTTCTTCTTATGATGCTTTCAATAAGCAGAAGCTCGCAGTTCTCGGTGCAGCGAAGAACATCATGTTCTTCTTAGACCGCGATACTCGTGGCGATTTTGCTGGTCCAGTAGTGGGTGTAGCAATCCAGAACTTCCTCAAGAATCCAAAAGATCTTAATAAGATTCTTGAAAATACCCAAGCACAATGGGATGCGCTACCTGCACTTTAATTCGTTGATTTAAACGAATTAGATTAGAGTTAAGAAATGAATACGACGGTTGTGGACAAAAAAGTCCGCAGCCGTCGTTCTCTTTCTCGGAATGATCGATTCACACTTTCAGCGTTTGTTGGAGTTCCAACTTTTGTTCAAGTAATTTTTCTTTGGATTCCAGCGATAGCGACTATTTTGTTATCTTTTACATATTGGAATGGAATTAGGTTATCCGATATAAAATGGGCCGGATTTGCTAATTATAAAAATATTTTCTTTAATGATTCAATTTTCTATGAAGCTTTAAAAAATAATTTAATTTGGCTGCTCTGGTTTTCGTTCATTGCGACTCCGCTAGGGATTTTACTGGCCTATCAAATTGATCGAAGGATTAAGGGCCATAAAATTTATGAATCAATCTATTACATCCCAGTTGTGTTATCGCTCGCTGTTATCGGAATTATCTGGAATTTTATGTTTCAACCTGGTGGTTTTATTCAAGGAGTTATGGGACGCGATATTGGTAATGCCGTTTCCATATGGGGTAATTACAAGATAAATACTTATGTGATTATGGCGGTAGCGTCTTGGAGACATATTGGTTACATCATGTTGCTCTATTTATCAGGCTTGAAGTCAGTCGATCCATCGCTACGTGAAGCATCAGCTATTGATGGCGCAACCGAGTGGCAAACCTTCCGAAAAGTGATTCTGCCTGCAATGAAGCCGGTAAATATCATTATTATCGTGATTACTTTGATTGAATCGCTTAGAGCATTTGATTTGGTTTTCATTATTTATGGAACTAGCACCAGCTGGCCACTACTCAATATCTTGGTTTATCAAAACTTTGCCGGTCAGGGAATTTCAATGAAAGGCGCGGCCTATGCCGTTATCTTGTTAGTGCTTTGCATCGGCCCAATCATCGGTTACTTACGTACCGTGTTTAAAGAGGATGCATAGATGAGCACTATCGTCCAAGATCAGAAGTATCGCAATTCCCAGAAACGAAAGGATGCCTTTATCTCGGCATTCATTGGCTTCTTTGCTTTTGTCTGGATATTTCCAATCCTTTGGACTATTTGGACTTCACTTCGTCCTTACAACGACGTAATTGCTAATGGAGTTTTTTCATTCCCTAGACACTTGAACCTAGATAACTATTTCTCAGCTTTCCGACAGATGCGAATCCTTGGTTATTTTATGAATTCGCTTTATGTAACAATTCCAGCAGTTATTATTACACTTTTTCTTGGTTCACTGATTGCCTTCGTAGTTTCACGATATAAATTTAAATTTAGCGTCCCGCTGCTTTTAGTTTTCACCGCTGGAAATATGTTACCTGCGGTATTGGTTTACATTCCAGTTTTTTGGATGTATATCTGGGTTGGAGAACTTGTTGGAAATCGCAACTTTCTTTATAACAACTATCTTGGTTTGATTTTAATTCACGTTGCATTCCAGACTGGCTTTGCTACTTTTGTACTATCTTCTTATATGAAGACAATTCCTAAAGAAATCTCGGAATCTGCGATTGTGGATGGTGCCTCAGTATTCACGCACTATTGGCGCGTTATTTTGCCTTTGATTAGACCGCCACTAGCAGCGCTCGGCGTATTGATGACAACCTGGATCTATAACGACTTCTTCTGGGCGTTAATACTTGTGTCTCAGGATTCGAAGCGGCCAATAACTTCTGGCCTGCGTAGATTAAATGGTGAGTATGTGACAGATTTCAATTTATTAGCCGCTGGTGCTATTTTGGCAGCGGCTCCCACAATTATTTTATTCTTCATACTAAGGAAACAATTTATATCCGGCTTAACCCTCGGTTCAACCAAAGGATAAATATGAAAGCCATTCAGATCACTAAATTTGGTGGTCCAGAAGTTATGCAGCTAATCGAACTCCCGGACCCAATTGCTGGTGCTGGCGAAGAGGTATTGGAAGTAACTGCAATCGGTATTAACTATGCAGATACTCATCAAACCGAAGATAGTTATTTAGCTAAGCAATCACTTCCGTTGATTCCGGGAATTGAAGTAGTCGGCAATACTTCCAAGGGAAATCGCGTACTTTCGTTTGTTGGCCAAGGCGGTTATGCCTCGAAAGTGGCGGTATCAAGTGCGACTTTAATTCCAATTCCAGATGGCGTTAGCGATGGCGCTGCGTTAGCGATGGCCGTACAAGGAACGACTGCATTTCACATAATTAGAACTGTCGGACATTTCAAAAAAGGCGAATCCGTTGTGGTACATGCTGGCGCTGGTGGTGTTGGTTCGATTGCAATCCAATTAGCAAAGTACTGGGGCGCATTTGTTATCGCAGTTACATCTTCTGAAGAAAAAAAGAAATTATGTATTGAATTAGGAGCTGATGCGGTAGTAGATGCAAAAGTTGAAGATTTAAAGGGAGCGCTGATTGCCGCGAATAACGGCAAACCTATTGATTTAATTCTGGAAATGGTTGGTGGCAGAACTTTTGACCAATCTCTTGAAGCGTTAGCTCCATTTGGTCGAATAGTTTTCTATGGTATGGCATCGCGCCAAGCGCCACAATCCGTACATCCTGGAATATTGATGCAGGGTTCGCGCACCATTAGTGGGTTTTGGTTGATGAATTGTTTTGGAAAGAAAGAATTATTAGTAGATGTGTTAATCGAGTTATTTGGTTTGATTGTTAGTGGAAAACTTAAGCCGCATGTAGGCGGCACTTATCCGCTTTCAGCAGCAGCAGATGCACATCGAGCAATGTTGTCACGGGCAACAACTGGGAAAATTGTGCTTGACCCCAAACGGTAATTTCTTGCAACTGTATTATTAGCGGTACGATGGCGCGATATTCGCCCCCTTAGCTCAGTCGGTAGAGTGTTTCCATGGTAAGGAAAAGGTCATCGGTTCAATTCCGATAGGGGGCTCGCAAGAAACCTGGCGGGGTAGCTCAGCTTGGTAGAGCAAGCGGCTCATAATCGCTGTGTCGTGG
>CAZMNB010000102.1:0-3416 GCA_964567545.1 uncultured Bifidobacterium sp.
GCCATTGTATGAAGGTGGTCTCTTCGATGCCGACGGAACTGCGCTAGTTGATCCAGCTCGTCTAGTTTGGGGCTTAGAAAAAGCTTGTCTTTCCTTAGGTGTAAAAATCTACGAGAACTCTCGAGTAGAAGTGCTTGAAAAGGATGGCAACCAAATAATTGTTCATACCGCTTACGGAAAAGTCCGCGCAAATAAAGTAGCGTTAGCGACTAATATATTTACACCACTTATAAAAAGCCTCCGTAAGTATGTGGTTGCAGTTTATGACTTTCAATTAGTAACCGAACCGCTAACTCCAGAACAATTAGCAAGCATTGGCTGGGCTGGCCGTGAAGGTGTTTCTGACGCAGGTTACCAATTCCACTATTACCGTTTAACTAAAGAGAATGAAATTCTTTGGGGAGGTTACGATGCAATCTATAACTATCACGGCAAAGTTCGACAGGAATATGAATTTAGGCCGGAAACTTATGCGAAATTAGCGGCCAACTTCTTGAAAACATTTCCGCAATTGACGGGAATCAAATTTACTCATGGGTGGGGTGGCGCAATTGATACCTGCAGTCGTTTCTCACCATTCTGGGGAACAGCGTTTGGCGGCAACGTGGCCTATGTACTTGGTTATACCGGCCTCGGTGTGGCATCAACCAGATTTGGTGCATCAACTATGTTGGATCTATTAGACGGTATTGAAACTGAAGCAACGGAATTGCAAATGGTGAAACATAAACCGATTCCATTTCCAACAGAACCCTTTAGGTTTTTATTTATTCGACTTACCCAATGGTCGATTAATCGCGCTGATCAAAATGGCGGACATCGAAATATCTGGTTAAGAATTTTGGATCGAGTTGGATTGGGCTTTGATTCATAGCGGATATTGAGTGCGCCTGAAGGGATTTGAACCCCTAACCTTCTGATCCGTAGTCAGATGCTCTATCCGTTGAGCTACAGGCGCATTTGGTGATTGTCAGAAGCCTACCGATTTTCTTCTTTATGCCAAAATGCCACATGCCATTAACTAAGTCCCATTTTTACCGCCCAGATATTGATGGGATCCGCGCTATTGCGGTGCTTAGCGTTATTGCGTTCCACGCTTTTCCTAAGCGACTTACTGGCGGTTTTATCGGCGTAGATATCTTTTTTGTTATTTCCGGATTCTTAATAACCCAAATCATTATTAACGAAATTGACGCTGGGAAATTTAAAATAAGAAATTTTTATTCCCGCCGAATTCGCCGCATTATTCCTAGCCTGCTTGTTGTCTTAGCAACAACTTTGATTTTGGGTTGGTTCTTGTTATTGCCACAAGATTATGTGCAATTGGCAAGTGTGACTACAGGTGCAACTATTTTCATTACTAACTTTGTACTCTGGAGCCAGGTTGGATATTTTGACGCTGATGCAATTCAAAAACCGTTATTGCACCTTTGGTCGCTAAGTATTGAAGAGCAGTTTTATCTACTTTGGCCGCTAATTCTTTTAATGTTATTTAAAGTTCGAAAATACGCATTTGCACTGACTGGAGTGATGCTAGTTGTATCTTTTTACACTGCGTACCATTACCGATATATCAACCCAGATTTAGCTTTCTATTCACCTGCTCCTCGATTTTGGGAGTTATTGATTGGAGCCGGACTTGCGTTTGTTTTTGTCTACCATTACAAAGTTATAGGAAAAATACTTAGTTTGAAATTTTTGGCAGAGTTCGGTGGAGCAATCTCGTTATTTGCAATGTTGATTGCGCTCTATTTCGGAACTGAAAAACGATCCCTACTTACAGTATTGATAGGTGTGCTCAGTTCCGCTGGATTGATTCTTTTTGGAGCTAGACCCACCTTCACATCTAAATTAGTAGGTAATCCAATTTCGGTTTGGATTGGATTAATTAGTTACCCGCTTTATCTTTGGCATTGGATTTTTCTCTCTTTTGGCCATATTTACTTCACTGGAACACCACCAAAGTTAGCGCGAGGGTTAAGTGTTCTGTTAAGTATTGCGCTCTCTTACGGTTGTTATCGCTTGCTAGAAGTGCATATGCGGAACAAAGCGCGCGAGTTTAAAAAAGTTATCTCACTCTTAGTTGGACTGGTTGTAATTGCATTTTTGGGAATCGGAATTCAAGTAAGTAATGGTGTAGAAAAACGAGTTGGGACATCTAAAGCAAACATGATCCAACTTGTTAGAGCGCCCGGAAGCGACGCTGGCTGTGGCGAATTAATCAATAATCCAAAACATTTATTCCACTACTGTAGATATAACAACGTAGGCGGTACGCGTACTATTGCAATCACGGGCGATTCTCATGCGCAAGCAGCTTGGGTAGGGTTATCAAATTATTATGGGAAGTTAGGAATCAATTCTGTACTATTTGCCAACTCGCTATGTCCACCATTTATTGGGGTTGCGACTGGAATGTCTATTCCTAAGTTAAATGAATGCACTGAGTCGACTAGACAAATTATTGATGCGATAACCAAAACCAAAGGTATCGATACTGTGATTTTCATTTCCCGCGGCTCCTACTACATAACAGCACATGAAGAGATTCCAATCCGTCACGTAAAATTCATGAAGTGGCCAGCTGCGCAACAAACCATTCCATCTACTTCAGCCAAAGCGGTACTTTTCCAAGAAGCACTGCAAAAGACGGTTGATTTATACCGCATGCAAGGAAAAGAAATTTATTTAGTTTCAGAAAATCCAGAACTTCCATTTGATTTAAAGAATTGTTTAGATTTTGGAGTCGCTAGAGCTAAGACTGAAGCCAAGTGTGAACCAAAAAATCGCGCGCATGTTTTAGTTCGACAGAGTCAGCATCGCAATATATTGCAAAATATTGACGGGGCTACATTTATTGATACTTTAGATATTTTCTGCCCAGAAAAATCGTGCAATTTCGTAAGAAATGGAACTCTGATGTATCTTGACGATGATCACTTATCTAGATTAGGCAGCAAATTGCAGGCAGAAGTTATTGGAAAGTTCGTTAAATAAAACAGAAAAGGCGCCGGAATTGACCGGCGCTCTTTCTGTGATTACTTTGTTTTAGTTTACTTTCTTGACACGTCCATCAAGTGTTGGAAGTTGGGTAACTTTTCCTGCTGCCATATCAGCCTTTAGTGCATCTACAAATACATCAAGTAGTGCGCCATAAACCTTGGCTTTTGCAGGTGAGAAGACATCAACATAACCATCGCCACCATAAATGATGTAGTCGAGAGTTGTGAGTGTGTATTCAGTTGCATCCTTTGCAATTGCAGTTCCATCGTTCTTTGTTACAGAAACGATTCGAGCTCCAACTGGTTTTGAAGAATCAAAGGTGAACTTCAAACCAGATACTTGAGGGAAACGTCCATCAGCTGGATAGTTTCCACCCACACCGTTTTCTAACGCCTTCCACAAATTTGCACCTG
>CAZMNB010000103.1:0-3354 GCA_964567545.1 uncultured Bifidobacterium sp.
TAAGGCCATATAAAAGATAGCACCGTCATATCTTGATGTAACTACAAAAATTCCAGAAAAAAGAAAGAATAATATATTCTTACCATTTGCTGACCGCAAAACTGAATGTGCGGCAAGTAAGGTTAAGCCAATACCAAAAAACTCCATACTGTAGGCTCTCACTTCACTTGTCTTTAGAGAAACTGATGGCCCAAATACAAAAATGATCGCAGTGAAATAAATCCAAAAATCACCGACTTTGAGTTTTTTCAATAGCTTAAAGAAAGTAAGCAAACCTCCGAAGAAAAAAAAAGTTGGTAGAAATCGAAGCCATCGATAATCTGTTGACAGCAAAATCCAATAGTGAAGTATCACGCTGAAACCACCGGGATCAAGATTATTGAGTCGATTTTGTTCCAGAACCATTCCAACTCCATTACGATACGAATTGGGTTCCGCAAAGGGACTTAACCCTTGAGATACCCAGAATTGGACAGATTCATCTAGCCACAAATACGGATTCAAAAGTCTATAAAATAAGGTTGTAAAAATAAGAATTGATGTGGATGCTTTGAGGCCGATGATGGCAAACGATTTTATTTCCAAATTAAAATTGAAAGGCTTTAGCATAAATTTTATTTTTTCTCAATTATATTTTATTCATAATTAATTCGAAAGAATATAACAAATAAAGCGATCCATACAGCTCCCAGGATTGAAACGGTAAATTTCTCAGCTGAAGCACTTAATTGAGGTAGCGCAAGCGCGACGAGCGAAAACACTCCGGTCAGCGCCCAAAGCGAAAAAGCTGCTTGTGGTTTTGTTAACCCTTTTCGCGTTAAGCGATGAGATAGATGATCTTTGCCGCCGACAAATGGTGAGAGCCCTCGGCTAATTCTCGAAATCACGGCAACCGAGGTATCAAGAATCGGTACCGCCAATAAAAGCACGGGGGTGGCAAATGATGCTGCGGTGGAATCTAGTTGCGGGTCAAGTCTTATTGCTAACGAAGCAATCAAAATTCCGAGAAATAGCGCGCCAGCATCGCCCATATAAATACGAGCCGGGCTTTTATTCCAAAGCAAGAATCCAATAGTCGATCCAGTTATTACAACCGATAGGGCTGCGATTAAGAATTGATTGCCATTGAATGCCAAAATGAATAGCGCAAAGGCACTTATAGCAATCGTTCCGGAAGCGCCACCATCAAGGTTGTCGAAGAAATTTATCGAGTTACATATTCCGACCACCCAAAAGACGGTGATTACCCCATCGAAAAACTTAGACCCGGTAGGCGTCCCAACGGTGTTATTAGAAACCAATAAAATCGCGGTGAATAGACCAGCGGTGCTCTGGGCGAGAAAACGCGGCCAAGTTGAGAGGTTCTTTAAATCATCAAAAAGCCCGATAATCCCAAGAAATAGAGCCGGTAATAATGCTGAACTGGCTAACCAAAAAGTATCTCGAGTGAAATTTGAAACTAGCGACGAACCATAAGAAACCACAAGCGTTCCGATAATTATGGCAACTCCACCTAGATATGGAACGGGGACTTTATGAGTCTTATGACCTTCTTTTGGGGTATCAAAAACTTCATTCTTAATTGCGATTCGACGCATTAGCGGCGTTAGTGCGCCGACCAGAACAAAACTGCTTACAAAGAGCAGGAAGTAGTCAAAGTTACTAATACCCATGAATGAGAAAGATACTTCTAACTAGGTCCGGATTTGCGCCGAAACATCTTCGGTGCGCCGCTACCGCTTTGACTTCCGCCAATTTTTGAGCCAGTAGATGGACCGCCTTCGGTTTTTCCAGTTCCTTTATTTTGTTTCTTTGCGAGCGCTTCTAGAAACTTTGCCTTTGCATCATCATTTTTCTTCTCAGCCATTTATTAAACACCTCGTTGTGGAGCAGTTTTTAGTAATGCTTGGACTTCGGATTGGCGGTATCGACGATGGCCACCAAGAGTTCTAATTGCAGTTAACTTCCCAGCTTTTGCCCAACGAGTTACCGTTTTTGGGTCAACCCGAAATAGCGCTGCAACTTCAGCAGGTGTAAGAAGAACTTCTTGATCGGTTGGACGATTCAATTATTTCTCCTTCGACTTGCACCTCGTAGTTTAATTGGGGTAAATGTCCCTTTCGCACCAATATGGCGGGAAGTATTCCCCTGATTGGTAACCATGACAAGGGGTAGCACGTTGAAAAAACCCTTATGACAGGCTTACATCGCCTGTTCTAAGGCCGAAACTCGACGCCAACGAGTAACTAGACGCTCATAACCTTGGCCAGCGAGTGCACCATCCCCGGTCGCTAAACCAGAGAGCGAAAGATGCACATCCTCAATAGAGGTATCGGCTTCCAACCCATTTTCGCCGTTTTCAATCATCACTTTTTCTAGATAGCCCGCAAGGCCACCATAATCACATTCCACAATTGATTGCGGATGAAAAACATTTAGCCAATTTAGTAGGTCTGCGATTTCAGCTTCAATCGGCCCGACCCCAAATGCAGTTACAACTGCTTGATGCGCCAGTTCGCAACGTTTCTTAGCATTGATAATTTCGGTACGCATAATCGTAAACGGACCATCCAAAGTAGTTCCACGCATTCGATCATCTGGATCAAAAAGTGAAAACCAACGCGGTGGAATTACCCAAGTTTCCGAAATGATATGTGGGACTTTATCTTCGACGCTCTCTGAATTTATCGCGAGCGCTTCTTCAATAGAAGGCGAGATAAAAAACTTTGTGACACTGATAGGAAGCGAAGACTTAAAATCTTCTAACGCGGCCCAACATCTTCTAGCGGTTGACCAAGGCGCAACATATTTCTTTCCATCATGATCCAAAATATGTGCGCCATCGGAACGAAGAGCAGGAGGTTCCGTAATAATTATTCGGCGGAGCGCCCGGTGTTGTTCTTCTCTGCCAGTTTGCGAAGTTAAGGGAATCGCACTCCAACGCAATTGATTAACTGGGTCGAAGGCAGAAAGCGGTTCGTAAACGCGGAGCGATGCAACATAAGGGGTTGGACGCATCAGAATTTAATCACTTACGTGGGATGTAATTTCCTTCAGCAAACGGATCGAAATCATCCTGCTCTTTGCTCTCGTCTTTTTCGCCATGCAACTCTTTAGAGAGTCGATCTATATCAATATCTTGTGAGTTGTACTTTAGATCTCTTGCAACTTTTGTCTGCTTTGCTTTTGAACGGCCTCGCCCCATGGCGCAGACCTCCTTACCTAGTGTTTCTATCAGGGGAGCAGATTAGCCTTTCGCTCCAGACTCTTCCAACGAAGCGGGGTCAAGGTCCCAGTGAGCCTAGATTTACCGCCAAATAGCGAGAGAAAGCCAATTACTTGTAAGAAGAGGCT
>CAZMNB010000104.1:0-3152 GCA_964567545.1 uncultured Bifidobacterium sp.
GCTGGATAGTTTCCACCCACACCGTTTTCTAACGCCTTCCACAAATTTGCACCTGTAACAACCGTGGTTGCTACTTGATTACCGAATGGATAAACAGTGAGCGCATCACCCAGTGTTACATCAAGAGCACCAGTGCCGGTGCGAACAAGGGTTGTGTTAGCTGGAATGTAATTCTTGGCTGGGAATGTGTCACGGATTCCGCCACCATTTGTAATTGCAAAGTTGGTCTTGTACTTAGCACGAAGAAGGTCTGCAATGTAATCACCCATTGGGTTTTCACCTGAGCGTTCTACAGCAGGCGTTCCTCCGCGCGGGAATACTGCAGATACTTGACCTATCTTTACATCAAGCTTTGAAGTCAATTGATCTTTATATTTTTTAACAAGCGCTGCGCCATCTGCATCTTGAGTAGTAATGGTACTTACCACGCCAGTGTTAATTGTTGGGGCTGCTGCTTTCAAAACATGCTGTAATGACGATCCAACAACTTTTCCATCTTTAATACAGATCTGTGATCGCGTGTATTCAACACCCGCGTTTCGAACTTCACCAAGCAAAACTGGGGCTTGTGCACGTCCACCTGGAATCAGCGTTGAGAATGTTTGGTGGCTGTGACCACCGTAGATAACTGAGGCGCCTTTAATTTTGGCAGCAAGGTCGTTATATAGACCCTTTGCAACGCCATCAGAGTTTTCTGTCCATCCTTGGTGAATTAGTACGACCACAATCTCGGCTCCAGCTTCTTTTGCTGCAACTATCGCCTTGTTGACTCCTGTTACGCCTGGGTCGATTTGGATCGTCTTCTTAGCTCCGGTTGCATCTTTGTAATCAAGGTTTCCTGGGAATACTTGTTCGATTGTTTCTGCTGTGTTAGCACCAACAATTCCAACCTTGATTCCACCGCGATTAATTACAGTGAAAGCTTTTGCTGTTTTAGCGCCGGACTTGAGCACAGCTAGTGACTCATCGCCGTAGTTAGCGACGACCCATTGAAAATCAGATGCGCCAATAACTTTTTGAACGTGAGCCAAACTTCTATCGTGCTCGTGATTTCCAAATGTTGAAGCGTCTACCTTTATTAAATTCATTGATTCGATGGTTGGCATCTCTTCAAACTCTGTTGAGATTGGAGGTGCCGCCCCGATGTTATCGCCTGATGAAACTGTGATTGTTGCCGCAGCGGTCTTGCGGTCCGCCGCAAAATTACTTGCTAGAAGTGCTGTTCCAAATGAATTTCCGACTTCAATCGCTCCATGCAAATCGCTAAATTGCAACAACTGCACTACGCGGTTGCTTGGAGATGAAACTGCGGCTAACTGGGCCGCGGTGAAAGACTGCATTGACATTCCTGGTTTTGAAAAACCGTAAGCATTAACTGCTTGCACAAATGGAGTTCCTGCTGGTTGACCCACTACAACTGGCATTGTTACAAGTGAGTGGTAGTTGGCAGGGACGAAGATCGGGCATGAGCCAGCACCGGCCGAAACAACATAACCGGTTACTTCTGGGGTTACATCAGTTGCTGGCTTCCATTTAACTACTACTCCACGTGCACCAATATATGAGGTGACATTGGTAGGAGCGTTTGGTAATGAATACGTCGCAGCTCTTGCTGTAGGAATTATTAAGGAAACTAATAAAGTGATGGCTGTGGCGAGTGCGCCAAAGCCGGTAAATTTTCTAGATGTGAGGGTTTGTTTCATGGGTTTATCTAAGCATGGCTTAATTCCGCTAAAGTGTTTTTTGGGTAACGACATGATTACTGCAGAGTGAAGAAGGTTAAAACAATCCCAACTTTAATAATTCTTCCCGCTTAACACTCTTAACCCGAGGTTTACCTTTTGGTTCACCTGCTGCCACTTCAGCTGCATTTATCTTTTCCCACGCGCTTTGATCAATAACTACCTGATTGGTCAACAGATCTGAAATGTCCCCAGCGCCTTTAGGAGTTTTTAAATCACTGGCTATTAGTTCAACAACTGCTGCGGCATCTGACTTATTAGTTCCGATAACACCTGACGGGCCACGCTTAGCCCAGCCAACCACATAGAGATTCCCGTTCACCCGACCATCGGTATTAACAACTTTCCCATTCTCATATGGAACGCCATTAATGCTGGCGGCTTGATAACCAATAGCGGTAATAACTAGACCGCATTTAACCGTGACATCACCGTTAGGGGTTGAATATAGGACGCCTTCAACACGATCTGTGCCAAGGATTTGTTTAGGTGTGTGTTGAAAGAGAAAGTGCATGGTGCGGTCATTTTCACTCTTTTGAGATTCAGCAATTAACAACATGGCATCTAGATTGCTTTTAACATCTTTTTCGGGCGCTGCCCCAGCGCGAATAAGTGCGCCATCAATATCATTTTTGCTAATAACAACATTGGTGTGCTCAAGTTTTGGAAGTTCCCGTAGTTCGGGGGAAGTGAAAGCCGCATGCTCTGGGCCACGGCGAGCGCTGATATAAACATCACGCACCGCACTGGTTTTAAACGCCGCAATCGCATGGTCTGCGGTATCGGTGGGATCTAACTCACCTGGTTCGAGTGCCAACATACGTGCAACATCCATCGCAACATTGCCAGCACCAATTACAACCGCAGTGTCGCAATCTAGTGAAACATTGAAGTCAACAAAATCTGGATGTCCGTTATACCAAGGTACAAAATCCGCTGCTGAAATAGATCCCGGCAAATCTTCGCCAGGAATTCCTAATTTCTTTCCAATTGAAGACCCGGTTGCAATTACAACTGCGTCATACCGCGAAGTTAAATCTTCTATATGGAGATCGCTACCTAGTTCAATATTTCCAAACAATCTAAATCCGGGCGTAGTTGCAATCTTTTCAAAAACTTTAGAAACAGTTTTAATCTTTGGGTGATCTGGTGCAACACCACTTCGAACTAAACCCCACGGGGTGGGAAGGCGCTCAATCATGTCAATTGAAAACTTTAAATCTTCTGATTCTGTATTTTGCAGAGCTTGAGCGGTGAAGTATCCGGCTGGACCGGCCCCAACAATCGCTATCCGAAATGTTGCCATTGGATAACTCCAATCTATCGACTGGCGGAGACGAGAGGATTTGAACCTCCGAAGGCTTTTACACCTTACCTCGTTAGCAGTGAGGCGCACTCGACCGGGCTATG
>CAZMNB010000105.1:0-2974 GCA_964567545.1 uncultured Bifidobacterium sp.
TTATATTTACATATTCAGCTAAGAAGAAGAGCGCAAACTTGAGTGATGAGTACTCGGTGTGGAATCCACCAACAAGTTCCCCTTCAGCTTCTGCCAAATCAAATGGTGCGCGGTTAGTTTCACCGACCATTGAGATTGCATAAATTACAAAAGATGGGAACAAGACAACGGAGTACCACCATTTATCTTGCGCGGCGACGATATCTGAAGTCGACATCGAACCGGCATAAATAAACACTGCAACTAACGAAAGTCCCATCGCAACTTCATAGGAAATGACTTGAGCGCTGGAGCGAAGTCCTCCAAGAAGTGGATAAGTCGAACCGGAAGACCAACCAGCTAGCACGATTCCATAGACACCTACAGAGGCGATCGAAAGCACATATAAAACGCCTACTGGAAGGTCAGTTAACTGCATCGCAGTTTCATGGCCGAAAAAATTAACTTTTCCAGTAAATGGAATTACCGCAAATGACATGAAGCAGGTTGTTGCGCTAATAATTGGAGCGATCACAAAAACAATTCGATCTGCAGCTTTCGGAATCAAATCTTCCTTCAAGGCTAATTTAACGCCGTCTGCTAGCGCTTGTAGAAGTCCAAACTTACCTACTCGGTTTGGACCAACGCGCATTTGCATAAAGGAAACGATTCGACGTTCGCCCCATACCGACATCAGGGTTAGCAAGATGCATACTGCAAAAACAATTAATCCTTTGACCGCGATTATCCAACCTGGATCTTGTCCAATTAATTGCGCAGTAGTCATGCCATCAGTTGTATCCATTACGCCTTCACCACCGATACAGATGCGCCACTTGCAACATCAAGCGTTGCAATAGTTTTAGAAGCATGAGAGTTTCTAGGAACCCAAACAGAATTAGGTTCGATATCTTTAATTTCACATGGCAAAGTTATTACACCTCGACTATTTGAGACTCTAACTAGATCGCCACTAATGACACCTAATTTTTCAGCGCGGTCTGCTGAAATAATCGCAACGGATGGGTGCGCTGTATTTGCTAAATTCGCTTCGCCATCTTGAAGTGATCCGGCATCTAGCAATAGCCGCCAACTTGCCAACACCGTGTCTCCCAAAATTGATGTTGCGGTTGTTGGTGTGAATGGTGCGCGAGCGCCATCCCAATTTCCAAGTGATGCAAACTCTTTAGCTGCAGCAGCGACTGTTGGCAAATTTATTGGCTTTCCCATCTGATCTGCAATCATCGAAAGAATTCGAACATCGCTACGTAGATCTGGTACGTCGACTGCCGCCTCAAAGGCGCGAGCGCGACCTTCCCAATCTAAAAAAGAACCGCTCTTCTCTACTACAGCCGCAATTGGCAGGATTACATTGGCAATTTCAGTAATTGCGCTATGGCGCATTTCTAGGCTGACTACAAATGCTTTTTCAAGTCCCGCTACCGCATCAGCCGAAATATCGAGTGGGTCAACGCCACCTACTAATAATGAATCAATTTCTCCGCTATGCAAGCCTGCAATAATTTCAGAGGTAGATCGTCCAATATTTTCTGGAAGCGCCTTAACACCCCACGCACTTTGCAAATCAACTCGTGCGCCAGCATCACTTAATGGGCGACCACCAGGAAGCAAAGTTCCAATTGCGCCAGCTTCTAGTGCGCCACGTTCGCCAGCGCGCCGTGGAATCCAAGCCAGCTTGGCGTTCGAAGATTGCGCAAGTGAAAGTGCAGCTGAAAGTGCACCCGTTGATTCGCATAAACGTTCGCCGACTAAAATTACAGATTTTGTAGTTAATCCAGAAATCTTTGAAATCAATTGGGCTTCGTTACCTGCAATATTCTTTACGACTTCCGCTTTTAGTTTTTTGCTGCCACGTGACGTGAATGGTGCAATCGTTGTTACTTTTAAATCTCGCTTACGTACTTGCTTATATGCGCGTAGAAAAACAATTGGTGATTCATCTTCTGGCTCGAAGCCAAGCAGAACTAAATGGTCAGCTTTGTCGATTGCTGAGTAATTAATTTGAATACCAACAATTGCGCTAGCTAAGAAATCCCGCTCTTCATCAGTATGTAAGCGAGCACGGAAATCTATGTCGTTGGTATTTAGCGCAATTCGAGCAAACTTGCTATATCCATATGCATCTTCGAAAGTGGCACGACCGCCAACTAAAACTGCGGCGCGATTAACGCTTAGTCCCGCAGCGGCAGTTGCTAACGCTTCTGGCCATGAAGCTTCATGTAACTGACCATCGGCTCCGCGAACCATTGGAGTTTTGATTCGATCGCTTGCGGTTGCGTATTTAAATGCCCAACGACCCTTATCGCAGTTCCACTCCTCATTTACTTGAGAGTCATCTCCAGCAAGGCGGCGCAGCGTTTTTCCGCGGCGAACGTCGGTTCGCATATCGCAACCGCTTGCACAATGTTCGCATGCAGAAGGAGTTGAAACTAAATCAAATGGGCGAGCCCGGAAGCGATATGAAGCCCCAGTTAGCGCACCTACTGGGCAAATTTGGACGGTGTTTCCAGAGAAATAAGAATCGAATGGCTGCTCTTCATAAATTCCAACTTGTTGTAGCGCGCCACGTTCATTCAAGGTTATAAATGGATCACCAGCAATTTGTTCTGAGAATCTCGTACACCGAGCACAAAGGATGCAACGTTCGCGATCTAACAGAACTTGAGCAGAAATATTAATTGGTTTCTCAAAAGTTCTCTTATACCCTTCAAAACGAGATTCACCATTTCCATTACTCATCGCTTGGTTCTGCAATGGACACTCGCCACCTTTATCGCAAACTGGGCAATCAAGTGGATGGTTAACTAATAGGAATTCCATAATTCCTTTTTGGGCCTTATCCGCAACGTTTGAAGTTAACTGCGTATTTACGACCATTCCAGTTTCAACTGGAATCGTGCACGATGCTTGTGGCTTAGGGAACTTACGTCCATTAATTTCAATATCAACTAAACATTGGCGACATGCTCCGACT
>CAZMNB010000106.1:0-2728 GCA_964567545.1 uncultured Bifidobacterium sp.
GCCATTCCAGCAGGGAAGTTCCAAGGCGTAATTAATAGCGAGACTCCGATTGGTTGATGAGTTACCAATATTCGCTTATCACCGCTTGGAGATTTTCTAAAATCTCCCTGAACTCGAACAGTCTCTTCAGAGAACCATCTAAAAAATTCTGCTGCGTATGCAACTTCACCTTTTGCATCTGAAAAAACTTTCCCATTCTCCATTGAAATTAATTTGGCAATGTGATCACTCTCGGCAATCATCAATTCAAATGCTTTTCGCAAAATCTCCGCGCGATAACGCGGCGCAGTTTTCGCCCATTCTGGAAAAGCACGGTAAGCTGCATCGATCGCTGCTTCGCACTCTTTGTCGCCAGCGGTAGCAATCTCCGCAATTACACTTTCATCGCTCGGGTTATAAACTGGAACTTTCCCGTTTCCGTCTACCCATTTTCCGTCGATATAAAGCTGCGTTTTCAGTTGCATGCGCCAAAGCATACGGGGTTGGAAAAGCGCGTAAGATGGGGCACCTGTTACCAGTAGCGATGATTAGAGAGCGATTCTGTGCCGAAATCATGGACTGACGGGGCTCCGGCTCCTATGGCGCTACAAGACCATGCCCATCTAAAGGATCCACTTTCCTACAAAATTAAACGTCGGCTATTGGGCAATCCACTCAACCGCCACACCCTTGGACACCAACGCCTCAAAAAGCGATTTGCCCTAGGAGTTCTCTCTTCAGATTGCATCTCTTCATCTGCATATGGCTCAGAACAGATTTTACTTGCCCTGGTTCCCGCATTTGGTTTAGCAGCTTTCGCAATCTTAATGCCAATGACTTTAGTTGTTCTCGCAGTCTTAATTATCGTCACACTTTCTTATCGCGAGGTTGTTTCGATTTACACTAAATCTGGTGGAGCTTACGTAGTTTCACGAGATAATTTTGGTCCCGTAATTGCACAAATCGCGGCGGTTGCTCTGATGCTTGATTACATAGTAACTGTTGCAATTCAATCTTCGGCTGGCGTAGATGCCATCGTCTCAACTTTCCCAGTTCTACACGATTACAAATTGGCTATGGTTATCGTTGTTATATTGCTACTTACCTTCATGAATTTGCGTGGCGTAAAAGAAGCAGGCGCAGCTTTTGCGCTACCAACTTATTTCTTCGTAGGTTCAATGTTCGTAGTTTTTGGAATGGGCATCTACCGAACTATTAACGGTACTTTGCCACAATATGATCCAAGTGTGAATGGCGCGGTGCCGCTTGGACAATCTCAAGGTTTGGTAACTTTCGCAGCAATCTTTATATTGCTTCGCGCATTCGCTAATGGTGGCGCATCACTTACCGGGCTTGAGGCAATTTCAGATGGCGTGACGCTATTTAAGTCACCAGAAGGAGTTAATGCTCGAAGGACGCTAGTTGTCATGAGCGCATTACTTGGATCACTAGTATTTGGAATCTCTTGGTTTGCCCACCGCACCCTTGCTATGCCTTATGAAAATGGCACGCCTACTGTTATTTCCCAAGTTGCTAAAGCAACTCTTGGCCAAGGAACTTTTGGATCTTTCTTCTTTTTTATCGTGCAAGCAACCACGATGTTAATTCTCTTTACTGGCGCAAATACTGCCTACAGCGGCTTTCCATACTTAGTTAACTTTGTTGCTAACGATGGCTACTTACCGCGCCAATTAACAAAACGCGGACATCGGCTTGCATTCTCAAATGGCATAATTTTACTTGCTGGGTCGGCAATTCTTTTAGTTATAGCTACGCGAGCATCGGTTGAACATCTAGTTGCTTTCTACGCGCTTGGCGTATTTACCGGCTTCTCACTTACTGGTTTTGGAATGGCGCGGCGCGCAAAGCGAATGAAAGACGAAGGTTGGCGAGCGCGTTATTTAATCAATCTAATTTCCGGAATTGTTTCGTTTGTAATCGTTATCGTTTTTGCAGTTGTTAAATTCACCGAAGGTGCCTGGTTAATCCTTGCCATTACACCAGTTTTAGTTATTTCATTATTAAGACTAAATCGACAGTACCGGTTAGAACAGGCTGCGCTAGGTGTTAAGAAAGTCCAAGAGCGAGCCACCTCTATTACTCGCCATGATGTAACCGTTCTGGTAGATAGCGTTGATATCGCAACGGTAGGTGCTATCAGATATGCAAGAAGTCTTAACCCGCACCAACTGAATGCCGTGCACTTCGTGATTGATGATCGCAGGGCAGAGGCAATTAAGGAAGCTTGGGCCACCTCAGATGCCCTTGAAGATGTGCCGTTGGAACTAATAGATTGTCCAGATCGTCGCTTGCCTAATGCCGCAGTTGACTATGCAATCCGTGCCACAACATCGCATGATGTTGAGTTAACCCTTTTACTACCTCGCCGAGCTTATTCGCGGGTTCTAGGAAAATTACTCCACGATCAGACAGCTGAAGAAATTGCGCGCCCGATATCGGAATTGGCGCGAGTGGTTGCAACCATCGTGCCTTTTGATGTCGAAAAAATAATCTCCGAGAAATCTTCAATTACAGCGCCAAGCAATTTAGCAACAAAGAACTCAATAAATGAGGATCTTCCAACGCGTGCTAAAAGCGCATGGCTACAGGAAAAATCTGAAGTTAGCCATTACGAAGAGAGTCTGACTCCGATTGGAAAAATTACTTGGCGCAAGCGAACCCATGTCGAAGGGAAAGTATCTGCAATTAGATCAGCGCCATCAAATGCTTCTCCCACCGTGGAAGTTGA
>CAZMNB010000107.1:0-1218 GCA_964567545.1 uncultured Bifidobacterium sp.
GCTGCTGCTAAGGATGCATCCGATGCTGCAACTGATGCTGCTCTAGAAGCAACTGATGCTGCATACGCTGCAACAGATGCTGCAAACATCGCTGCTGAAGCAGCCGATGCTGCAACTGCTGCTGCTGAAGCTGCAACCGATGCTGCTAATGCAGCTAAGGATTCAGCCGATGCTGCAACTGCTGCGGTTGAAGAACTTGCTACCTCGGTAGCTAAGTTGATGGCAGCTCTACAAGCACAAATTACAACCTTGGCTAAAGTTGTTGCCAAGATTGCTGTGAAGGTAAAGGCATAACGCCTCTTCTCTTCTAAGTCTGGAGCCCGGTTCTCGAAAGAGCACCGGGCTTCGGCCTTTTAGTGGCTAATTACAATGGATTCATTAGTTATTGTTAGGGCATTATGCGCGTAGGAATTATCGGCCAAGGTTATGTTGGCTTAACGATCTCAGTAGGCGCCCTCCGTGCCGGAGATGAAGTGATTGGGGTGGATTACTCTCAATCTTTAATTACATCGCTATTGGCGGGGAAATCTCATATAGAGGGAATTAGCGATGCTGAGATTTCTGCGGGGCTAAAGAGCGGGAAGTTCTTGCCAACAAGTTCTTATGGCGAGATAGCCGATTGCGACATTGTGGTTATTGCTGTGCCGACGCCGTTAGATGATAACGGAGCCGCTGATTTGTCACTGCTCGAAGCAGCTGCAACTTCGGTTGGTGAGGCGCTGAAGAAAAAGGCGCTAGTAATTAATGAATCAACTTCATATCCAGGAACGCTTCGCGATGTGATTCGCCCATTGGTTGAAAAAGGTTCGCCGCTTGGCCATATGTATGCGATTTCGCCAGAGCGAGTAGATCCAGGCAACAAGAACTTTGGTACCAAAAATACACCGCGCATTGTTGGCGGTTTAACCGATGAAGCGCGCGATGCCGCGGTGGCATTTTATAGTTCATTCTGCGACGCCGTTGTGCCGGTTTCATCGCCAGAGGTGGCGGAGGCTGCGAAGTTATTTGAAAATACATTTAGGTTTATAAATATTGGGTTGGTAAATGAATTTGCGCAAGTAATGGGCGCGATGGGAATTCCGGTTGATGAAGTATTGGCGGCTGCGGGTACAAAGCCGTATGGCTTTATGCCGTTCCATCCCAATGTGGGAATTGGCGGACACTGCATTCCGGTAGATCCGATGTATCTGCAAGAGAAAGCGATTGAGTTTGGCGTGC
>CAZMNB010000107.1:1318-2663 GCA_964567545.1 uncultured Bifidobacterium sp.
GCGTGGATGCCGGATTGGTATTGGTGGCGCATGATGTTCTTGATGTTTCGAATTGGAAATTGGTGCCAGTTTACTGCGTTAATCGTCATCCCAAATATGCGTGGACGCCGTTAATTACGGTTAAATCTAAGTACTAAAAACCCGTGGTTAAGTCGAAAGCGGTTAATGAAACGAGGAAGCCTCGGGTTCTGCATGTAATCGCGCGAATGAATGTTGGTGGTACGGCGGTCTATTTAGCTAATCTTGTAACTGGATTAACCGATCTTGGTGTGGAGAATTTACTGGCGATCGGGAATGTACCGATTGGTGAAGTAGAAGATGGCGTAGTGGCAAAACTTCCAATAGCGCGAATAGGTTCAATGTCACGATCGTTAAATTTTGCAAATGATCGGGCGGCAAAGCGCGAGTTAGATGCGATTATCAAATCCTTTAAACCGGATTTGATTCACTCGCATACTTTCAAAGCGGGGTTGTTGGTGCGGTTCGGTAAGAAATCAGTTCCGATAGTTCACACCTTTCATGGCCACCATTTATACGACCCAGAATTTGGAACGGTTAAGCGAAGTGTTTTGAATGTAATTGAGAAGCGGCTGGCTGCTAAAGCAGATGCGATTGTTACCATTGGTGAGAATGTTAAAAAAGAGCTACTAGCGGTGGGGATTGGAAAACCTTCGCAATATGTCTCGATCGCACCTGGAATAGATGATCTGAAGTTATCTTCGAAAGCGAAAGTATTGAAATCGCTTTCGCTAGAAAAAGAGAAGCGTCCGATTGTGATGTGGTTGGGTCGGTTTACCCAAGTTAAAAGGCCAGACCGCGTCGTAGCGTTAGCGAAGAAATCCCCCGATTTATTTTTTGTGATGGCAGGTGGTGGTGAGATGGTGGATGCGACTCGGCGAAGTGCGCCATCAAATTTGAAAGTTGTGGGCTGGCAGAAGAAGGAAGATATGTGGGCGATTGCCGATATTGCGCTCTGCACCAGCGATAGCGAAGGAATGCCGCTTTCTCTGATTGAGGCGCAATTGGCTGGGATTCCAGTAGTTTCAACTAATGTCGGATCGGTTAATGAGATTGTGGTTGATGGCGTAACTGGAAAATTAGGTAAGAGCGATAACGAACTTTTAGCTGGATTTAAGTGGGTTATTGCAGCAGAGAAAACATTAGTGAAGCGAAGTGCGTTAAAGCGAAAGATTAAAGCGTTGGCGCATCAAAAGTTTGAGAAAAAGACGATGGCAACAGCACATCGCGAGTTATATCGAAAATTGGGAGTGTAAAGTCCGAGTATGAAATTACTGGTTACTGGCGGTGCTGGATTTATTGGATCGTTTTTATCGGAAGCGTTAAT
>CAZMNB010000108.1:0-2622 GCA_964567545.1 uncultured Bifidobacterium sp.
AAATTCTTTCTTAGCTGGCGTACGTGCTTCGCGAACCTTAACGACGGTAGTTACGCCATCTTCTTCGACAATCTCGCCAGCAGCAACATTATCCCCATCAGAACGGCGGCGACGGCGGCGCTTACGAATTACGGTTTCTGCATCTACGATTGAATTGTTGGTCGACCCACTCTCGTTCTCGGAACTTTCCGCAACGGTTGAACCGTCAGTTGTGGTTCCGAAATCACCGGGGCGACGACGCCCGCGCCCGCCGCGACGGCGACGCTTACGGTTTCGTGGATCAGCATCTTCGCTACTTACTTCACTGGCTGTAACACTCTGTTCAGCAACTGGTTTGGCAACTTTTGCTACTTTTTTTGCAGGCGCTGCAGTTGCGGGCGCGGCTTGGAATAGTGGAACTGGAATTGACTTCTTGGATCCCTTCGGCGCCTTTTCAACTTTTTCAGTTGGGGCAAGAGCGGCGGTTGGTTCCTTGGGTTTTTTAACTGCGCGCTTGCGCGCCTTTTTAGGCTCAATAGCCATATCTTTAAATCCTTTTTACGCCCTAAAGCGTTCTCGTCGCGCCCGATATCTGGCGCGTTATTCTTAAAATCTTCGGTTGGCTCAGGCTGCGATCTGGATCTGGCTATCAATCCGCTTTGGCGGAGATAACTACTGACATCAGATGCGCTAAGCGCTAGGCAAAGTATGGCAGAAGCTAGGTGCTCTGCCTAATCCCCGCACGGATGGCGGCTAACGGCTCCGTAGGTGGACGTTTTGGAGTAGTCCGATCCCAATTAAGGTGGCAAACATGCTGGAACCTCCATATGAAATAAATGGCAGCGGCACCCCAGTCATTGGCATTAACCCCATTGTCATTCCAATATTTTCAAAGGTCTGGAACGCAAACCATGCAATTACGCCGATGCACATCAATCGCCCAAAATAATCTTGGGTTCGGCGCGCAATTGTAAATGCGCGCGCCAAGATAATTGCGTAGAAAAACAAAATTAACCCTGATCCAAGAAAGCCTAACTCTTCGCCAGCAACGGTAAAGATAAAGTCAGTCTGTTGCTCTGGTACAAATCGACCATTTGTTTGCGGACCATTAAATAAACCTTTGCCGATTAAACCGCCAGAACCAATAGTGATCCGAGCTTGTCGAAGTTGGTAACCACTTTGTTGTGGGTCAGCAGTCGGATCTACAAATGATTGAAGTCGCTTTAATTGGTAATCATTTACTACGCCAGCTTTCACTGCGAATGTACCACCAAGCACGGCAAGTATAAGTAATCCAATAACCCATCTAGTTGGAGCACCTGATACTGCAATGATTGTGACAACTGAGGCGCTAATGATGATTGTCGTTCCTAAATCTGGTTGCGCCACAATTAAGAGCATTGGAATTGCCGCGACTAAAAGTGACTTCATCACATCAGAATTACTCGGATAGGAATCATGATCATGCTTCTCTGCCAAAATCATCGCGATTCCGATAATGATAGAAATTTTCGCTAACTCAGCCGGTTGAATTTGAAAGCCACCGGGTAGAGAAATCCACGCCTGAGCGCCATGAACCGTACTTCCTAAAGGCGGAATCAGAACAATTATTAAACCAATAACACCTAACCCCCAAACAAATGGGGTGTAAGCGCGGAGCAATCTATAATCAATTAACGTAGTACCAAAAGCTAATAACAAACCAATTATGATGTTAATGAGATGTCGCTTTAAATAGTATTGTGGGTCTAAACCGTTACTCGCAAACCATTGCCGGGTACTGGAGTAAACCAGCGCGATTCCAATACCTAATAATCCAATTACTGCGCCACTTAACCAGTGATCAAATCCGGTAAACATACCGCGACGTTGCCCAAATTCATTGCGTCGGGTTCGTAGTGAGAACTGTGAACTCATGGTTTTGTCACTTTCTTAATTGCGCCAAATTTAGAGACGTCAATATTTGGAAGCGTACTTGGTATTCCCATTGGCATCACTGATTTTTGACCGTTTGTGCCGAAAATGGCTTCATATATTTTACGCACACCAACGCCGCTAGTACTTGCGCCAAAGCCACCTTGGCTAACCACCATTACTACGGCGTATTGCGGCTTTTCTGATGGCGCAAAAGAAGCAAACCAAGAAGTATCAGCTTTTGCAGATCCATCCCAATTCTTTCCAAATACTTGACCGGTGCCAGTCTTGCCGCTGACTGCAACGGGAAGGCCTGCAAAAGAACCTGCACCAGTTCCCGAAGTTACTACTGCTCGCAATGCAGAATGTAAGAATTCAATAGTTTTTCTATCGGCAGGAATCTTTCCAGCCACTACTGGTTCAAACTTTTTGACTAATGTGCCATCTGATTTAACAATAGCTTTTGCTATTTGTGGTTGATAAAGCGTGCCGCCATTTCCAATCGCTGCATATACCAGAGCTAATTGAAGTGGTGTCATTAAAGTATCACCTTGTCCAATTGAAAAGTTAACCGCATCTCCAGCGCGAACTTTGTCACCGTCGATACAATTTTCACGAGCAATATCAATTAGCAACGGCGTGAGTTGAGATTTTTTAGCCCGATCTTTGTAATTACAATAGAAATCCTTATTCTGACCGTACCAATCTAATTTCCATTGTCGATCTGGA
>CAZMNB010000109.1:0-2581 GCA_964567545.1 uncultured Bifidobacterium sp.
CATCCCGGACCACAACCGGGTGCTCTACCAGCTGAGCTACGCCCACCATGTTTGGCTATTTAGTTTTGAACAAGTGCTGATTGTACCTGTTACTTATCTGGGGTTGATTTGCTCGTGAAAATCACGCTCCGGTAGTACTTCAACTCCTCGATCGAATCCTTCACATCGCCCATTGCGCGATGGTTGCCGGTCTTCTTCGGTGCGTTGAAATAAGCCGAGGCATACCAACGGCGTGCGAGTTCTTTAATGGAGGAGACATCGATGATTCGATAATGGAGAAAGGCATCGAGCAGCGGCATATCGCGGGCGATGAAGTTTCGGTCGGTCGAGATGGAGTTGCCCGCTAACGGGGATTTGCCTGCTTCGACGCCGACGGATTCAAGGTGGGCAATTACCTTTGCTTCGGCATCGGCGAGGGTGGTACCGCCAGATATAAGAGGTAAGAGTCCAGATTCGGTATGCATATTAGTTACGAACTCATTCATGCCCGCGATTTTTTCTGGGGTAGTGGCGATCACGATATCAACTCCCTCTCCGATTGGGTTCAATTCGGAATCGGTTACTTGGAGGGCAATCTCAATTAATGCGTCATTTTCTAGCGAGAGCCCGGTCATCTCGCAATCGATCCAAATTAGGTGAGGATTGTCGATTGCCATGGGGGAACTCTATTGGGTTGGGCCGATTTCGCCTGTCAGGTGAATTCACTATTCGTTCACCTTTTATTAACCAACGGGACAGGCTGCGCAACCCAGTTGGTAGCAGTATCGCGCCGTGAGTGCAATTACGCCCGAGCGGTTGGTGGTAACCCCTCGCGAGATATTTACTAAACCGCGAGTATCGGATCGTGTATTTAGAGGCGTACTAAATGTAATGAGTTTCTCTTCATTAATAATTCTAACTTTAATCGGATCATTTTTAATGTTGCGCGGATTTCAAGTTTTCAAAGGCGAAGGATTAAGTTTTATAACTGGCTTTGAATGGACCAGCGCGGTTAACGACGGAGTAGAGACTTCAACATTTGGGCTCGGTTCGATGTTAATTGGTACATTATTGATATCTGCAACAGCGCTGGTAGTTGGAGTTCCACTTTCGGTATTGACTGCGCTCTATTTAAATTTCTATGCGCCGTTATTTATCCGAAAGTTCTTAACAACTGTTTTAGATTTGATGGCGGCATTCCCTTCAATCCTTTATGGGCTCTGGGGATATTTTATTTTGATGCCGATGGCTGAGTATTGGGCAAAATTGCTCAACCGGTACTTAGGATGGATTCCGATATTTTCCGTGCCACAACCAGCATTTACGCGCTCGCCATTTGTAGCTGGGTTAGTGCTTGCAATCATGATTATTCCAATTGTTACTTCAGTATCACGAGAAGTATTTTCGCAAACTCCACTTGATCGAATTCAAGCTGCTTATGCACTCGGTGCAACTAAATGGGCAATGATTAAAACTGTGGTTCTCCCATTTGGTTCTAGCGGAGTTGTCGGTGGGGCGATGCTAGGCCTAGGTCGAGCCATGGGTGAAACTGTTGCGGTTTACATGGTTTTAAATATTGCATTCTCGGCAAACCTAAAAGTTCTTTATGGTGTTGGTGGAAACGTCGCTTCAATGATTGTCTCTAGATGGGGCGAATCAACGTTGTTGGAATCTAAAGCATTACTAGCCGCTGGCTTTGTTTTATTCGTAATGACGCTAGCTGTGAATTTCTTAGCGAATTTCATCGTTAAACGTGCGGTTAAGTCGGGTAAATAATGGCCACGTTACAACCCACAAAACCTTGGAAAGCCTCGAAGGCTGATTTAAGTAAGAACCTGGTTGGAATTATTTTTGCGGCACTTGCTTCTTATCTTGTAGTACTTGCAACGCCCATGAAAGGAAAATTAGCTTATGCATTCCTATTTTTCTGCTTTGCTACCTTAATTCAGGTTGTTATTAATTGGATCGCTCGAGGTCGCGTTGCTGCAGTCGATGGCTTAGCAAGCGCGATTGCATTAACTGGTGGAATTATCGTTTTCTTGCCGGTTGGTAGCATTTTATTTACCACAATTAGCAAAGGTATTAAAGGTTTGCATCTCTCGCTATTTACTGAATCGATGGAGAAGTCATCCTACCTAGATCCAATTGGTGTGGGAGGAATTTTGCACGCCATAGTTGGAACCATGTATATGATTTTAATTGCTTCACTTATAAGTGTCCCGTTATCAATTCTTACCGCGCTCTATCTAACTGAGATAAAAGGTAAAGCGGCAGGTTTCATTCAGTTCTTAGTACAGGCAATGAGCGGTGTGCCATCAGTTGTGGCCGGTATTTTTATTTATGCTGCGCTATTACTAAACACCAGCTTCCGCGGATCGGGGTTAACCGGTGCATTACCGTTAGCGATTTTAATGATTCCGACTGTTACTCGTACCGCTCAAGAAGTACTACTTTTAATCCCAAATGATTTGCGAGAAGCGGGACAAGCTCTTGGTGCAACCCAATGGAAAACCGTTCTGTTAATAGTGGTGCCCGCCGCTAGAAGTGGTTTAGTGACTGCCGTAATTCTTGGAGTAGCGCGAATCGCGGGTGAAACTGCGCC
>CAZMNB010000110.1:0-2477 GCA_964567545.1 uncultured Bifidobacterium sp.
GACTCTGGTTCTTAACGCCACCTACGAGCCACTAGGTGTCGTTTCTGATCGACGCGCGTTAATTTTAGTTTTAAATAATCGCGCAACCACAATTGAAGAATCTGGAATTATTTTACATTACACATCAGGTTCGATAGAACTTCCAGCGGTAATTAAATTAAATAAATTTGTCAGAATTCCTTATCGTCATGCGGTCCCACTTTCACGTCGCGCAATATTTGCGCGCGACGGTGGTCGATGTGTTTACTGCCAAGCAACTGCAACTTCAATTGATCACGTAATTCCACGATCTCGTGGCGGCGGTCACAATTGGGAGAATGTAGTTTCAGCTTGCCATCGTTGCAATCATTTGAAAGCAGATAAACATTTGAAAGAACTTGGTTGGAAACTTCGCTCACTGCCACGTGAACCAGTTGGCGCAGCCTGGAGAATTCTTGGCACTGGTCGTGCAGAAAGCAATTGGATTCCTTATCTGGAACCATTTGGAGTTGTTGGCGCGACTGCGTAGTATTTGCACATGTTAATTAACTTTGCTCGAGCAGTTCAAGAAGACGGCACACTTGCTGGCGATCCACTTACCGCAATTCAAGTCTTTCTTTATTTCTTTGTAGCGCCGGTAGGTATCTTTCTAGTTATTTCAGCGCTTTCATGGGCATCTACTGGTAAAAAGAAATCGGGTAAGCAAACCGATAGTTCACTTACCCGAATCGAATAATTACTTATCTTTGGCTTGAACTTTCAAAGCGCGCTGTAACGAATCTCTAGCTTCAGCAACGTGGCGGCGTAATGAAGGATGGCCATCTTTACCGGTCACATCTAGCCAATGATTAGCTTTATCTAGAGTGCTTTGGCTAGTTAAATACATTGGGAATAAACCATCGATAATCGTGGTCGATTCTTCGTACGACTTATTTGCCCAACTATCTAGAAGTAGTTCAAAATACTTATCAATATAAGCAACTTGAAGCACCCGATGCATAGGCCGAGAGAAACCGCGGATAATTGAAACTCGAGTCCAAACTGTTAGATCATCCTCAACAGCACGTTTCCAAGCCAAAGCCTTAGTCGATGCATCTGGAAAAGCTGCCACGGCTACTTCATGTGAAAGCTGACCAGTCAAAGTGTTATCGCGAACCAGCTCAGCGTCTACCTCTGCTCGGGATGCAAGTCCACGTTCAACCAGCGCTGTCAATAGCAGCCAACGTAAGTCAGTATCTACTTTTAGTCCAGTTAACTTTCCATCGAGTAGTTCTCTAATTCTTGCACCTTGCGCAGGCGTGTGCGCTAGCGCTGCAAATCCCTTTGCAAACTGTAATTGGTGGTCGCTATCTGGAGCCGCATGATCCATTAGCCCTTGCAATGTTGAGGCAATTCGTTCCCTTAATTTATCTCGATTTGATTCACCTGAGTAGAGCTCTACGGCAGTTGATAATTGCGCAATCAACATCGTAACGATTGTGATATTAGTTTCGCCAGGCAAGCCTGCAATTGCAATATCAACAAAATCAGTTGCCGAAATTTCGGCATCGCGAAGCATGTCCCAAGCTGCGCTCCAGCAGAGTGCGCGAGCAAGACCATCATCGAGTTTGCCGAGATGAGCTTTTAGAGTTGTAATTGATTGGTCATCGAAGCGAATCTTTCCGTAACTTAAATCCCGATCGTTAAGCAGTAATAGATCGGCAATTTTCTCACCGGCTAAATCCGTTACTTCGGTAAGCGCCCCAACAACATCTAGCTCAACTGATTTACGAAGCTTTAGAGTTGAGCCAGTTAAATCATAAAGTCCAACAGCTAAACGGTGTGGTCTAAGTTCAGTCGAACCGATCGGCATAGTTGGAGCTTCTTGGATTACCGATATAGCGGCGTAGCTATCGCCGCTTATTTCTAACTTAGGGCGAAGTGTGTTTACACCAGAAGTTTTCAACCAAGTATCAACCCATGGCTTTAGATTTCGACCGCTAGTAGCTGTTAACTCATTGAGTAAGTCATCTAACGTTGTATTTTTAAATGCATGCTTTGTGAAATACTTCTGTAATCCTGTGATGAAGTTATCGCGCCCAACGTGTGCCACTAATTGATGGAGTGCGGAAGCGCCTTTTGCATAAGAAATTCCATCAAAATTCGCCTTCACCGTATCGATATCAACCATGTCGGTGGCAATTGGGTGAGTAGAAGTTAATTGATCTTGACGGTATGCCCAATTCTTTCGCTCGGTATTAAATCCGGCCCAAGCATCTTTAAATCTAGTTGCTTCAACAAGCGCTAAATAAGAAGACCATTCAGCGAAGGATTCATTTAGCCAAAGGTCATCCCACCACTTCATAGTCACCATGTCGCCGAACCACATGTGGGCCATTTCATGCAAAATTGTGTTCGCTCGCGCGCTATACATTCGTTCCGTTACTTTTGAGCGGAATACCAATAAATCTTCGCGGAAAGTTACTGCGCCAGCATTTTCCATCGCACCCCAGTTGAAA
>CAZMNB010000111.1:0-2420 GCA_964567545.1 uncultured Bifidobacterium sp.
CATAATTTTTTGTTGTTGCAACATCATGTTGTTTTGAGTTGACATCTTCGGCATGCCTTTAGTCATCAATTGTCTTTGAGTTGTGAAAGTTGTGGCCGACATAAATGCAATTAATAACACGGTCACTACTTTCACGGTTGTAATGTCAGAACCTAAAAATGTTTGAGAGATTGGCGCACCAAAGAATTTTGCTGCTGCTGCTGAAACTACATCCTCTTGAGTTAACACGCCGTGTTTTTGTGGTGGGTTCTTTCCGATTCCATTTAATACTGTGAATAATGCAAAGAAGATTGGTGCTTGAGCAAGAATTGGAAAACATGAAGCAAGTGGGTTGGTCTTGTGTTCTTTGTACAGCTTCATCATCTCTTCAGATTGTTTCTGGCGATCATCTTTGTATTTTGTTTGGATTGCTTTCATGTGTGGTTGAAGAGCGGTAAGTGCGCGTTGGCTTTTAATTTGTTTGACAAATAACGGGATTAAAATTATACGAATTAAGATAACTAAGCCGACAATTGCAAGTGTCCATGTAACGCCGCTATCAGTGCCAAATATCGGGCTAAGAACTTTATGTATGGCCATAATTACAGCGGAGACTGCTATGTATAACGGATTTAAAATTGTTCCCATTATTTCACTCCTACAAATTCTGCTTGTAAATCAAGGGTTTTTGTTGGTTTATCGTTATGTGTTTTGAATGTGAACTTGATTGGGGCATAGTCAACACCGCCGTGTGACCATGGATTACAGCGGAGAAAACGCCAGCCAGCTAGTAATAAACCTTTAAGGCCAAATTGTTGAATTGCATTTAAAGTATAGGTTGAACATGATGGGTAATATTTGCAACGTGGTGCAAAGGCTGGCGAAATCCATTTTTGGTAGTTGGTGATTAGGAAACTTAACACATGTTTCATTTTGTCACCGTGCTTTTCTTTACTTTTTCAGAAAGTTTGTTAAATAACTGCACGGTATCGGTTGTGTAATCCTTGCTATTTTGAATAGCTCGCACTACAACTAAAGATTGTTGGGGAAGTAAGTGGAACTGTTCACGAGAGAGGTGACGTAGTTGTCGGGTCACTCGATGGCGTGACACTGAGCCGCCAATAGATTTAGAAACGATAAATCCGATTTTGGTTTCAGTTAACGAAGGTTCGTTTAAAACATAACCGGCAAGAGTCCGCGTGGAAGCCCTAGCTCCGGATTTGGTAGTGCGTGCGAAATCCGTGCTAGATGTGAGTCGGTTTAATGACGCAAGCACGAGTTACGCAGATGCAGAGATGCGAACGCGGCCCTTAGCGCGACGTGCAGCAAGAACTGCGCGACCGCCACGGGTTGCCATACGTGCGCGGAAACCATGCTTTTTTGCGCGCCGACGATTATTCGGCTGGAAAGTGCGCTTTGTCATTTCTTGCTCCTTTGGTAATTAAAAACTCTAAAACTCTGACTTTCATCCACTCCAAGCGAGTCGAATTGCACCGACTTTTTTTGGGGCCACAGCAGGGGGTAACGGTAAAGGTCGTGGATAACTATGGTCAAACTGGGGCGATTCGGGCGGATCTTAAATAATGGTGTGGATAACCACTTGCTTTTATTTGATTTCCACTCTAGTTTTCGCCTCTATCCACAGGAACTATCGATATGGGTGGTTTTTGAGGGTTAATAAAGGATAAAGGTTGGGTTTAGACCACAGCCTGTGGATAACTATGTGGATATTGGGGTATTTAGGTGTTAATCACAAATCAGAGCTCAGGCCAAGAGGTAGAGGTTGATCTTCAATCTTTATGGGGCTCAGTGATTGAAAAGGTTTCGACAGATGCACCACAACACCGCGCGTTTTTAGCACTCACTAAACCTCTTGGGTTGATTAAAAGTGATGGTGGCTCAAATCTTTTACTTGCCGCGCCAAATGTTTTTGCAAAAGATGTTTTAGAGAGCCGGCTTCGGGTGATTTTAAATGAAACTCTTTCTAGTGAAACTGGTGAACGAATCAGTATCGCGGTCACTGTTGATGAGGAATTAGAAAATTTAGAATTAGTTCAAAACCAAGTAGTTGAGATTGATTTTGATCCGATCACTCCCCGTGCTGGGACTGGCAGAACCGACACAAATCCAAGTAAAACAAATGAGCAGTCACAATTAAACCCAAGATATATTTTTGAAACATTTGTTATTGGGGCATCGAATCGTTTCGCGCATGCCGCGGCGGTAGCAGTGGCTGAGGCTCCTGCAAAAGCTTATAACCCGCTTTTTATTTACGGTGAGTCCGGCCTTGGAAAAACCCATTTATTGCATGCAATTGGCGCTTACGCTAAAGAGTTATACGGCGGGCTTCGAGTTCGTTATGTTTCTAGTGAAGAATTTACAAATGATTTTATTAACTCAATTCGTGATGACAAAGCATCAGTTTTCCAACGTCGGTATCG
>CAZMNB010000112.1:0-2398 GCA_964567545.1 uncultured Bifidobacterium sp.
CGCATCGGCCAGAAGTTTTCATCGCGAGTAAGGGTGCCTTCTGGAAAAACTCCTAGTAAGTGTCCGGCTTTTAATACTGCAATCGCATGTTCGTAAGCTTTGGCTGCATCAGGCGATTGACGATCAACTGGAATCTGACCAGCACCTCGAATCACGGTTCCAATTATTGGAATTTTAAAAACACCCATCTTCCCCAAATACCTTGGGGCTCTACCATTATTAAATAGGAAGTGCGTGAAAGTTAGCGGGTCGATATATGAAAGATGATTACATACCACGATTGCAGCACCACTTTTTGGTAACTTATCGCCACCTTGCCAATCTCGTTTCACAATGAAATTTAAGATGGGTCGTATTACATTTGCACCAAATTGAAACCAGGGATTGTTCCCAAGTGGTTTACCTTGGGGCGGTTGGTAGGTAACCATGCTTAGAGCCTAAATCAATTTAGCCACTAAAAAAGAAAAGAGCCACGATTTCTCGTGGCTCTTTAATTTAAGGTTACGACTAGCGCTTCTTAGCGGCTTTCTTAGCCTTCTTTGGAGCTGACTTCTTAGCCTTCTTTGCAACTTTCTTTGCAGCCTTTTTAGGGGCAGCTTTCTTTGCAACTGGCTTTACTACTGGAGCTGGCTTTGGAGCTGGCTCAAGCTTGCGAAGGCCTGCGATGGTCTCTTTAAGAGCCTTTGCCGGAAGGAAGCGAACTTTCTTGCTTGCTTTAATTTGAATGGTCTCGCCGGTAAATGGATTACGACCTTTACGGGCTTTACGATCGACTTTCTTGAACTTACCGAAATCATTAATCGTTACATCTTCACCCTTATGGATGGTACGTACGATTGAATCGAAAACGATATCTACAGCGTGTGCAGCTTCTTTTTTGCTTCCGTTGAAATGCGGAGCCAACGAAGCAATGAACTGGGTCTTGTTCATTTAAATTCCCCTTATTTTTACGCGTAAAGTTAAGCATTCGCTTAACGCTGGTTACAATTTACGCAAGAAAATCAAGGTTTTACCGCATTAACTGCGGTGTGTCGCAATAAGATAATTTCAAAAAGTACACTTTTTATGCGTAAAAAACTCTCAATTACGGGTTTAGAGTTGTATGAAAAAAGTTTATTCAGCCAACGCCGGTAGCGTTTTAGGCTTAAATTGCGCTCTTTTTCCTTCAAAACTAGTAACTGCATCCACATGACGGAGCGTTAAACCAATGTCATCTAAACCCTCCATTAGCCGCCAGCGCGTGTAGCCATCAAGTTCGAAACTGCACACAATAGCTCCATAGGAAACTGTTCGACTTTCTAAATCTACGGTTACTTTAGTTTCTGGTTCTTTTTCAATTGCCAACCAGAGCGCCTCCACCTGATCTTGTGGAAGTATCACGGTGAGAAGTCCACCTTTTAGCGAGTTGCCTCGGAAAATATCGGCGAATCGGCTGGAAATTACCGCTTTAAATCCATAATTTTGCAGCGCCCAAACAGCATGTTCGCGTGATGAACCAGTTCCAAAATCAACGCCAGCAACCAAAATTGAGGCATCTTTATACTGAGGTTTGTTCAAAACAAATTCTGGATCATTGCGCCAAGCCGAAAAAAGTCCATCTTCAAAACCAGAGCGGGTAACACGTTTTAGATAGACCGCTGGAATTATCTGATCGGTATCAACATTGCTACGTCGAAGTGGGATTGCACTTCCGGTATGACGGATAAATTTTTCCATGGCTGCTCCTAAGTTCGCTCTTACAAATCCGCTGGTGATGAAAGGGTGCCACGCAGCGCGGTAGCCGCAGCAACTAATGGACTTACCAGATGGGTTCGACCACCTTTTCCTTGACGACCTTCAAAATTTCGATTGCTAGTCGAAGCAGATCGCTCTCCTGGTTTCAATTGATCTGGGTTCATACCTAGACACATTGAACAACCAGCGTTACGCCATTCGGCCCCAGCATCAATAAAGACTTGATCGAGCCCTTCTGATTCTGCTTGTAATCTAACGCGCGCTGAGCCTGGTACTACTAACATTCTTAAAGAACTAGAAATCTTCTTATTTTTAATAATTTCTGCTGCGGCTCGTAAATCTTCGATTCGACCGTTGGTGCAAGAACCCAAGAAAACCGTATCAATTTTGATTGATTTTAAAGGAGTTCCGGCAGCAAGATCCATATAAACCAAAGCTCGTTCTGCGGCGCTACGGGCTTCGGCATCCGCAATATCTGCCGGGTTTGGCACATTGGAGTTAAGCGGTAAGCCTTGACCAGGGTTTGTTCCCCAAGTTACAAATGGTGCAAGTTCATTAGCATCTAAATTAATTTCCACATCAAACTTTGCATCCGCGTCAGTTACTAAAGTTGACCAATAAGCAATCGCGCTATCCCAATCCGCGCCTTTTGGAGCGTGTGGTT
>CAZMNB010000113.1:0-2391 GCA_964567545.1 uncultured Bifidobacterium sp.
CTACAGCTGCGAAAATTCCAAAACGTTTCTTCACGATTACTCCTCAAAGTGGATGAATAAAAGTGAAGGCTAATAAGAATATTTCAAAATGTCTACACGATTTCATTGCAAAAATTTGGCCCGCAATCAACGTATAAAATCAACGCCCACCTCACTCCTTAGAACGGTTAGAAGGAGTGAAGCGAGCGTGGATTTGGTAGTTAGATTAGTTACCTGATGAGAAGGCGGCATCAAATGATGCAGCTGAAGGTTCAATCGCACACATTTTGCGAATGAATTCCAGTGATTCAGGTCCACCAATTAAACGATCCATCCCAGCATCTTCCCATTCAACTGAGATTGGCCCCTTATATCCGATTGCATTGAGCATGCGGAAACATGCTTCCCATGGAACATCACCGTGACCAACAGAGACAAAGTCCCATCCGCGTCGTTGATCTCCCCATGGAAGATGAGAACCTAAACGGCCATTGCGGCCATTTAGTTGCTTAACAGACTCTTTACAGTCCACGTGATAAATACGATCTCTGAAGTCCGATAAGAATCCGACTGGATCAAGATCTTGCCAAACAAAGTGACTTGGATCAAAGTTCAACCCAAAGGCTGGACGATGCTTAATTGCCTCGAGGGTGCGGACCGTTGTCCAGTAGTCGTATGCGATTTCTGAAGGATGAACTTCATGTGCAAACTTAACGCCGACCTCGTCAAAGACATCCAGGATTGGATTCCAACGATCTGCAAAATCCTTATATCCGGCATCAATCATTGATGGTGGGACTGGTGGGAACATTGCAAGAGTGTGCCAAATTGATGATCCTGTAAAACCGATAACAACATCAACTCCGAGCTTTGCTGCGGCACGGGCAGTATCTTTCATCTCGTTTGCACAACGTTGGCGAACTCCTTCGGGCTCTCCATCACCCCATAAACGTGATGGCAAAATTCCTTTATGGCGTTCATCTATTGGATGATCACATACGGCTTGACCTACAAGGTGATTAGAGATTGCAAATACCTTAAGGTTGTGTTTTTTCAAGATTGCATGACGACCTTCGATATATCCAGGTTCGTTTAAAGCGCGATCAACTTCGAAGTGATCACCCCAACATGCGATTTCTAATCCGTCATATCCCCACGACGAAGCTAGACGGCACATTTCTTCAAATGGCAAATCTGCCCATTGACCGGTGAAAAGTGTTACTGGACGTGGCATTTTCTTCTCCTTCTATTTCACGTTAGTGAGTTGTGATTTATTTTCTGCACTTGCTTCAACCGCATCAAGAACCTGCTGAACGTACAAGCCGTCAGCAAATGAAGGAGATGGGTTTGAATTCTTATTAATTGCAACTATGAAGTCATATATTTCATGGGTAAATGTGTGTTCATAACCGATTATGTGTCCTGGCGGCCACCACGCTGCAACATATGGTTGCGCGCCATCTGTTGCAAGAATCTTTCTAAATCCTGCTTCAGATGATGGTGTTGTGTGATCATGAAATAGCAGCTCATTCATATCTTCAAAGTTAAAGTACAAACTTCCCTTTGAGCCATTGACTTCAATAGACATCGCATTCTTACGACCCGCTGCAAATCGAGTAGCTTCAAATGTTCCGATTGCCCCATTTTCGAAGTTAGCAGTAAAGACGGCAGTGTCATCGACAGTTACTTGTCCGCGACCAGAAGAAGTTCCAGCAGTTAATCCTGTGTATGCCGCAGGCAATGGACGTTCCTTGATGAATGTTTTTAACTGTCCACTTACTGATGTGATCTTTGAACCTGTCAAGAAATATGAGGCATCAATGATGTGGGCTGCAATATCGCCGAGTGCCCCAGAACCGGCGGTTTTCTTATCTAAGCGCCAAACCAATGGAAACTCTGGATCAATAATCCAATCCTGCAAGTAATTAGCGCGTACATGGAAAATTGTTCCAAGCTTTCCACTATCGATGAATTGTTTTGCAACTGCTAATGCAGGTACACGGCGATAGTTAAAGGCAACCATAGATTTGGTGCCCTTCTTCGAAGCATCTGCTGCAGCATCTGCCATCGCCTTTGCTTCTTTACCATTGTTTGCAAGTGGCTTCTCGCAAATCACATGTTTGCCAGCTTTAAGGGCCGCGATTGCGATTTCCTCGTGCGTATCTCCTGCGGTGCAGATATCAATTACATCGATATCGCTTCGGGCGATAACTTTCTTCCAATCAGTTTCTGCTTCATTCCACCCAAATGTCACACGAGCAGCTTCTAAAGCATCTTTACTGCGCCCGCAGACAACTGTCATTTCAATTTGTGGAGCATCAGGGAAGAAGTGGTTAACACTTCTCCATGCATGTGAATGCACTTTTCCCATGAAGCCATAGCCAATCATTGCAACACGCAAAGTCTTTGACA
>CAZMNB010000114.1:0-2327 GCA_964567545.1 uncultured Bifidobacterium sp.
TGTTCAGTGTGGGGGTGGGGGTTGGGGTGGGGGTTGGAGTTGGGGTTGGGGTTGGAGTTGGGGTTGGAGTTACCACCGCTTCTTTCCAAGTGAGTATTGCCCGCTTTAGCGTATAAGTTCGATTAGCAACCATTCCCGGTTGTCCAGATGCATAATAGATTCGCCAAGTATTTTCAGTGGTTTCATAACCGGTTGGATCCAAAGCTGATTCCGCACTAGTAGAAACAGGTTTGCTTTCAACATTCCACGTTAAGCCATCTGTAGAAGTAGCTAGATAGAGATATTGAGTTCCGGCACCTGGCCCAGTAGAGGTAATCATTACCCAATCGCCATCTTTAGCGCGGAGTATTTTGGTATCTACATAGCCGCCCGTTAAACGAAATCCCGCGTCCCGTACAAAAGCAGTTGCGTTTGCATTGGTAGAGGTTGCGCTAACAATTGCTTCGGGTAACCCTGCTTTTCCAGTGGCTTGATCTGAGAGAACCCAATAAACCCTAACTCTGCCATCAGGTAATACAACTGCATCTGGAACTCCCCATGCCATTTCGGCTCCACTTACATTCGCTCCCGCTACATCTAAATCTGAGAGCGTGCCATGAGAAAGTCCAGTCGAACCTAGCGTTGCATAGCGAATCTTTTTTGCACTTTGACTCATCTCAACAAAGAAAACTTTTCGTGTTCCATCCTTCAAGGTAACAATTGTTGCATCGGAATTGAATCGTGATGCCAAAGTTTGTCTGGTGCATACTCCGGCATCAGTGCAATCGGTAACCATTATTGGATCAGGAAGGGCAGCTTCGCTTGCGAAATACAAACGATCTAACCCCGTTGAAGTTCGTTCAACATATGGGCTAACGCCACTTAAACCTAAATTTACCGATTCAGTGGTAAGGGTCCATGTGCCACCAGATATCGCAGCATTCCCAAAAGGAACACTGACACCTAAGATAATCAACGATGCGGTAGTTAAGAAGGAGAGAAGCTTTCTCATAAAGAAATCTTCGGCTAAGCCTTACTTTCTGTCAACTAGTTCCAGGCACATTCTTCGAAAAGCCGCAGTATGAGCGTCAACATCTAATTCGGTTGTATCTGGAGAGATCAAAGCCATGTTATGAAATGGCGTAATCAAAAAACCATCATTGAGCATGCGCAAATGAATGTATTGCTCGAGTTCAAAATCTCCCGCGCTCGCTGCTTCTGCACCGGTTCTAGGTGGGCGATCTAAAAACATATATTCGGCGCGGGCTCCGAGGCGACTCACATGCCAAGAGAGGTTGCACTCTTTAATTACATCAGCAACGCCATCAGCCCAGCGGTTGCCGAGTTCAATCATCTTCACAAATGCGGTTTCAGTAAGTACTTCCTGCAAAGTTGCTCGCATTGCCGCAAGTGAGAGCGCATTTCCAGCCAAGGTGCCACCAATTCCGCCAGTATCAATAACTTCGCGATCAACTTTCACAGCAATTGCCGCAGCAAATTCAACACTCATGCCAAATGTTCCGGTCGGGATTCCACCACCGATTGCTTTACCGATGGTCAAAATATCTGGCTTTAAATTAAGTTGCGCAGTCATTCCGCCAGCACCGACCGAGATCGTGTGGGTCTCATCGAGAATCCAAATAGCGCCATACTTTTTCGCAAGCGCACCAACGTTTTCTAAATAGCCATCTTCCGGCAATACGATCCCAACGTTGGTCATCGCTGGTTCCATCAATATTGCCGCCACATCGCCGTGCTTTAACGCCGCTTCCATCGCAGTTAGATTATTAAATTCAACAACTCTTGTGGTTTCATTCAACGAAATCGGGGCTCCGATATTTCCCTCACGTGCAACTGTAATGCCATTTTCATCTAACGTTGCAAAAGTTTCATCAACGCTTCCGTGGTAACAACGATCAATCACAATGATTTTTGATTTACCAGTAACCATTCGGCAGTAGCGAAGTGCATGACGATTCGCATCGGTCGCTGAAACTGTAAATTGCCAAAGTGGTAGGCCAAATCTTCGGGCTAACTCTTTTGAAACAATGGCTCCATCTTCAGTCGGCAACATCGCAGTAATCCCGCGCGCCATTTGGTCTGTTATCGCATTGACCGTTGCACTCGGTGAGTGGCCAGACATTGATCCGGTATCGCCTAGACAAAAATCGGCGTAACTATTTCCGTCTAGATCAACAAACCTTGCACCTTGTGCACTTTCTACAAATATCGGATGCGCGCCGGGCCATTTCGCCATCCATGACATCGGAACTCCGCCTGGCATTACTTTTTGGGCGTTCTTAAACGCTTCGCCACTCTTTGGGTGTAACCCGAGAAAACGCGCTTCT
>CAZMNB010000115.1:0-2243 GCA_964567545.1 uncultured Bifidobacterium sp.
GATAAAACTTGAATAACGATTTACTGGCATCGAGCTTGGACTTTGCGGCGAAAAATTCATTTCTTGCTCCATTCGCGGGTTGGGTTTATTACCGGCGTAGCCAAACCCCGCGACGAGGGACCGGTTATTTGGCCCCGTCGCGGCAGCGAAGGAGGAGTCCGCGAAGTGGCACGGATCCGATTAATAACTCGCTACGCAACATGGCTAAAGGTTATCGCTGACGTTAGAGAACTGGCAAATAACGGTCGAGTTCGTATGCGCTTACTTGGCGTCGATATTCTGCCCACTCGGCTCGCTTATTGCGGAGGAAATACTCGAAAACGTGCTCCCCTAAAGTCTCTCGAACTAATTCGCTCTTCTCCATCGCTCTAATTGCTTCCTCTAGGTTAGTAGGAAGTGAAACTAAGTCACTTGAGCTATTCAATTCGTAGTTGGACTCAATTCCCTTTAAACCGGCGGCAATCATCACTGCAAACGCTAAGTATGGATTGCAAGCTGAATCTGGCGATCTAAATTCAATTCGAGTTGAGTTCTCTTTACCTGGTTTATACATCGGCAATCTAACTAGCGCGCCACGATCACTTGGTCCCCAATTCACTAATGCTGGCGCTTCACCGCCACCATGGAGTCGTTTATAAGAATTAACCCATTGATTTGTAACGGCGGTGATTTCGCCAGCATGCGTCAAAATCCCAGCGATAAATGAGCGGCCAATGTTAGATAAGTTGTACTCAGCTTTTGCATCGTAAAAAGCATTCGCTTCGCCCTTAAATAACGATACGTGAGTATGCATTCCACTCCCAGGATGATCAGTAAATGGTTTTGGAATAAATGAAGCGTAAAAATCCTGATCGAGCGCTACTTCTTTAATCACATGTCGGAAAGTCATTATGTTATCGGCAGTTGTTAGCGCATCAGCATCGCGTAAATCAATTTCTTGTTGACCCGGACCACCTTCGTGATGGCTAAACTCAACTGAAATTCCCATCTCTTCCAATAATGTAATTGCCTGTCTTCGGAAATCATGGCCAACAACTGCAGGTGTGTGATCGAAATAGCCACCTTGATCGACCGGTATTGGTGTCTCACCTTTTACTGGGGATGATTTAAATAGGAAGAATTCAATTTCTGGATGGGTATAACAGGTGTAACCCATCTCCGCAGCTTTATTTAAAGTACGGCGCAGAACATTGCGTGGATCTGCTGGCGATGGTTTTCCATCCGGCATTGCGATGTCACAGAACATTCGAGCTGCTCCTGGCGCTTCAGTGCGCCAAGGCAATACTGAAAAAGTTGCTGGATCTGGCTTTGCCAACATATCTGCTTCAGTTATTCGAGCGAATCCCTCAATTGCCGAACCATCAAATCCAATTCCTTCATCAAAAGCATTCTCTAACTCGGGCGGTGCGATCGCTACTGATTTTAAAAAACCTAAAACATCGGTAAACCAGAGCCGGACAAATCTAATGTTGCGCTCTTCGAGAGTTCTAAGCACAAACTCTTCTTGTTTTTGCAGATGGCTATCTGATGGGGACATGGCCCCCATGATGTCAAACTCGCGTTACGGTTATGTTAAATCATAAAAAGTTCGGAAGCGTCCCGCTCGCTGCGCGCTGGAACATCCCGCAAGATCACCAAATTAGCACCGATCACCGCATGTTCACCAACAATTACATTCCCTAGGATTCGCGCGCCTGCTCCAACTATTACATCGTTTTTTAAGGTTGGGTGGCGCTTACCTAAATCGTAGCCGCGGGCTCCTAGCGTTACATCATGATAGAGCATTACATCATCACCAATTATGGTGCTCTCACCTATCACAACTCCCATGCCATGATCGATAAAAAATCTACGACCAATAACTGCACCTGGATGTATCTCAATACCCGTCGCAGTTCGTGACCAATTTGAAAGCACACGCGCCATTAATTTCAATTTATGGTTCCAGAGGAAATGTGAAATGCGATGAACCCAAATCGCATGCACGCCTGGATACGCAAGCATAACTTCTAAACGATTGCGCGCCGCCGGATCTCGGGTTAGCGCGACATCGACATCTTCAATTATTCTCTTAATTAATTTCATTAAGCATCCATTAAATCTTGGTACAAAATCGTTGAAAGATACCGCTCACCAAATGATGGAATTATTACCACAATCGTTTTACCCAAAAATTCTGGACGTTTTGCTATTTCAGATGTTGCCCAAAGCGCAGCTCCAGAAGATATGCCAGCTAAAATTCC
>CAZMNB010000116.1:0-2232 GCA_964567545.1 uncultured Bifidobacterium sp.
CCCGGGTTCGATTCCCGGCACCTCCACCATGCTTTATTTGCGCTTTCCAAAAATAATTTAGCGGTATCCGCTACTAGCGCCAACAATGAATTGCTTTACTTAATTAACTATTCCGTAAATCAGCACCCCGATAAAGAGAACCCAAATGATTTGTCGTAGCGGTTTTTGCAACAATAATTTTGATGTATTCGGTAAAAATGAGAGTAGCAAAATTAATACTCCAGTAAGAATTATGATTGCGCTATGGGTTGCAATATTTGAAGTGCCGGTTTGGTAGCGCCAATTTAGAAATCCGACTGCAAAAAGCGTGTAACCGGCTAAGCGAAAATAAAGAAGTGGGTTCATGTGCAAAATGTATCCCAAGCCATACCCAAGTCAATATTCAAATGCATCTGACTTAGTCTTGACTTAGTCTTGAATCGGTCCTGACTTAGTCTTGACTTAGTCCTGAATCGGTCCTGACTTAGTCCTGACTTAGTCTTGAATCAGTCCCTTATCGGGATTGCGTTTTCCGCGCAATTGTTTGATCGTGCGAAAGAGTGCAAAAGTGGAAATTCCAAATCCAAATAATCCATATAAACGACCGCCAATTCCAATATTTGCAGTCATAAAAATGAAGCCAATAAATATTGCCGGAAGTGCGAATAGAAATACTGCAGCCACCCTCAATCTATTGTAAGAGGATTTTGCAGGTTCGATAAATGTTAGGCCTAAAGCAATTGGTCCACCCACAACAGTAATTGCCGCCATAAGGGCGACTAGCGCTGCAAGTGATTCCATTTGCAAACCTTAGAGCATTTAATACAGGTTTAGGCTGCATCATTAATGGGACGAGCGGGAACTTTGTAGATCTTTCCCATTGGCGAGGTCCAAGTACAAGATCCATCGCTCTCACTTATTAACTCCCAACCGCCATGAGTTTTCATTCGGTGGTGTCTTCTGCATAAGACTCCTAAGTTCGAGATCGAAGTTTCACCACCCGATTCCCAACTTTTTGCATGATCGATATCGCCAACTCGCGCTGGTTGCCTACAACCTGGAAACCGACAAGTTCGGTCACGCGCAGTTAGAAAATCAATTAATACTTGGGTTGGTTCATAAGTTTCTCTACCTAAATTAAGTAGCTCACCACTTACTGGATCGGTAACGAAACGTTTCCACTTTCCATCCGCGGCTAACTCACGAGCGATAGATGCAGGAATTGCACCATAGCCTGCAAGCATCCCTGGGTTCTCGGTAAGCCCAAGCAGAGTTGGTAAGTCAATCGTTAGATTTACAGTGACTGGACGTCGGTGTGGTTTATATGAATCAACATTATTAGCAAGAAAAGTGGCAGCTAAAGAAGTAAGAGCATCCGCGCGTCTCATATCTAGCGTTCGTTCATCGTCTAGGGGAGAAATCTTTATATCACTGCCATTTGATTGCGCATCTTGCCTAGCTAGTGCATCAATTGCCAGCATCACAGTCTGAGCATCTGCCGCTGGTAAGAGTGCAACTATGGTTGCCATTCCATCTGGCTCGGAGTACATAGTGACTTTGCGACAATCTCTTGCATGCTCTGCTGCCGCTTCAAAAATTTCTGGGGATAGTCTTGCGATTGTGCCGCGAACCTTATTTGCAACTTGTACCGGAGTATGAAATTCAGCATGTGCAATCGCTTTTAATTCAATCTCCTCAATCGCAGCCGTCGATAAACCTTTTTCGATTACCTCAGCACTTTCGCGAGCAATTACTGATGCATGCGCTGCGGATATTTCGCCATTAGCTAGAGCCGCACAAGTATTAGGTAAGTGATTCACAAGCGTACGAGCTAAATCAATTCGACTCTGCGCGGTTCCGCTTGACAGCCGAAGAGCTGCGGCAATTTCCTCGCGCTCGGAATCGTCAACTCCGCTCCACATTGAATCGGGTTTAGAAGGTTCGTTTCCGGCGACCGCAACAATTGCGTTCTGCATCAAGGCTTGTAGCCACCCGGATTGTTTTTCCAGTGCTGCTAAATAATCAACACGACCAGATGCGGACAATGAGAATGGATCAATCGCAACGAGCTCCGTTAAAATTTCTATCCCAGCACGTGTATTAAGTAGCCGAAGGATATTTTCGTCGGTTAGCTCGGTTGCGATCGCCATGTGAGAATCATCTAAATCGGCTCTGACAAAGTTAAAAAGTTATGCACAGCTAATGATCAACTTTCAACTTGCAATCCCACCCAATGTAGTTGAAACTTCAACC
>CAZMNB010000117.1:0-2065 GCA_964567545.1 uncultured Bifidobacterium sp.
TAATTCGCCGAGCCACATACTTACTGCAGTTCCAGCGGTCATTACGAAAATCATCGTGATGATTCGTTGCCAAGATGTGTCCGGAATAATCGCTTCAGCACACCCGCTGATTAAACGACCTGGTGTTCGTGCAACTGCAATTATGCCAGTTGTTTGAAGTACCGCTAATCCGATTGTTAAGTAACGGGTGTATTGGGTCAACTTGGACGTTCCGGATTGTCCTTCTTGTTTCAAAGCTTCAAATCGTGGAATTACTACCGTTAATAATTGCACAATAATTGAGGAGGTGATGTACGGCATGATGCCAAGTGCGAAAACACTGAGCTTTAAAAGTGCACCGCCGCTAAACAGATTGATAAGCCCAAATAAGCCACCAGAGTTTGCTTGCTTTAAGCAAGTTTGCACTGCGCTATAAGAAACGCCTGGCGTCGGAACGATTGAACCGAACCGAAATAGCGCCATAATTGACATCGTGAAAAAAATCTTTCGACGTAAATCTGGTGTCTTGAAGGCCTTAGCAAATGCTTGCAGCATTGTTTAGAGTTCCTTAATACTTCCGCCGGCAGCAGCAACTTTTTCTTTAGCCGAAGCTGAGAACTTATGGACAGTGATATCAACCTTGACCGAGATATCGCCATTTCCAAGTACCTTGACTGGAAGTCCTTTACGAGCTGCACCAACTTTAACGAGATCAGCTACTGAAACGTTGCCACCCTTAGGGAAGAGCGCATTAATCGTTGCGACATTAACTGCTTGGTATTCAACGCGCTCTGGGTTTTTGAAACCACGAAGTTTAGGAAGGTGTTGCACCAATGGCATCTGTCCGCCTTCGAAACCAATTCGAACTGTGTTTCGAGCGCGCGTACCTTTACCACCACGGCCAGCAGTTTTTCCTTTTGAGGCTTCACCGCGACCTTTACGAGTCTTGGTCTTCTTAGCACCAGGTGCTGGACGAAGATGATGAACTTTTAACACCATAGTTATTCGACCTCCTCAACTTTAATGAGATGGCGAACTGCGAAAACCATGCCACGAATTTCGGGGCGATCTTCTTTCACCACAACATCACCAATACGTTTCAAACCAAGCGAACGAAGTGTGTCGCGTTGTTCTGGCGCATAACCGACTTTCGAACGAACCTGAGTGACTTTAAGTCTTGGCATTATCTTCCACCACCAGTTGCTTTGAAATTTGATTCGGAAACTAGAGCAGATGCGCGTGCCAGTGCTGCTGGTGCAACTTGTTCTAGTGATAGTCCACGACGAGCTGCGATAGCAGTTGGGTGTTCCAACATTCTTAGCGCTGCTGTGGTTGCATGAACCATATTGATTGGATTATTAGATCCAAGAGATTTTGTAAGTACATCTGAAATTCCAGCGCACTCCAAAACCGCACGAACTGGTCCGCCAGCGATAACGCCGGTACCAGGCGCAGCCGGGCGAAGTAGAACTACGCCAGCAGCAGCTTCACCTTGTACTGGGTGTGGAATTGTCCCTTGAATGCGGGGCACTTTGAAGAAAGATTTCTTAGCTTCTTCAATTGCTTTTGCAATCGCTTGTGGAACTTCCTTAGCTTTGCCATAACCAATTCCAAGTGTGCCGTTGCCATCTCCAACTACAACAAGTGCAGTAAATGAGAAGCGACGTCCACCTTGAACAACTTTTGCTACACGGTTAATGAAAACCACGCGCTCCATGTATGGGGACTTATCTTGACGATCATCGCGACGATCCCGCTTTTCACGACGGTCTGGCTTCTTATTAGCCGTTACCTCGGTATCGGTCTTTGGTGCAACTGGTGTCATTAGAAGTCCAATCCATTCTCGCGAGCGCCATCAGCTAATGCAGCGACGCGACCGGTGTAGCGGTTACCGCCACGCTCGAATACCACTGCTTTAATCCCTTGAGCTTTTGCACGATCGGCAAGAAGTTGTCCGACAGTACGACCCTTCTTAGTTTTATCTGCTGAGGCAGAGCGAAGATCCGCTTCCATTGTTGAAGCAGATGCAATTGTGTGACCTTTAGAATCATCAACAATTTGCGCAACCAGGTGACGAGCAGAACGT
>CAZMNB010000118.1:0-1988 GCA_964567545.1 uncultured Bifidobacterium sp.
CGGATTCATTCCTTAATTTCGGTCTCTTCTCGGCAACTGTCACAGAGGCTATCAGCAACAAAACAACCCAGAGGATCACAGACTTGTGTCTAAAGGCCGTACCCATATTACCTTCATAAGATCCTGCTCCTACGCAGTAAAGAATGAAGAAGATCAAGGATGGCGCTAGTGGGCCGATAAAAGCCAAGCGTCGTTTCTTGATCATCATAATAATGATGAATATGACTGCTCCAAGCCAAGCAATGTTTTCTACTGCAGCAATGAGGCTGGATGCACTGGTGGTATCTATGAAAATAAGGGGGCGAAGGAGAAAAGTTGCAGTCATATATGGTGCGCGCCAGGCTAGACAGAAGTATTTGTCGGTCTCACTTTCCTCCGTTACCGGACAAGGCAAAGTCTGAATGGCACTGGCAGCATCAATTTGATTCCCTTTATGGCGACCAAGAATCGCAATTGTTTCTTCGACCATTATTGCTCCTGGGGATCGTAAGCCAGATAGGTCCCTTCTGGCTCCAGTTTTTGTGCATTTATACTCTTTCCCATGCAAAACTATTATTTGATTAGCATCGTTGCAAGCACTGCCATCTGTAGCACTGCCATCTGTAGCACTGCCATCTGTAGCACTGCCATCTGTAGCACTGCCATCTGTAGCAACAAGTGCAAATACATCATGTTTTTGCACAACTACGGAGACATAGCCCACTCCGGAGGAAATGAGAGTTAATAAAGCCAGGGTAAGCGACACTCGTCTCTTAGCGGTAAAAATAAGGAAAACTAGAATCGTAACGGTTAAAACCCAGGCAACTTGCGGTCTTGTATTAAAAAGTAAAGTAATTGAAATTGTCAATAGTAGTGCGATAGGTAGCGTAACCTTTTCTTGTAGGTTCACCGCTAAAAAAATAGCTGCTAATGAGCATAAAACCCAAAACTCCATGGGACTCTCTCGCAGGCCCAACATTGACCACAATAAGTGGCTTGGTAGAAAAGCAAAAACAATGAATAAGCCAATAATGAAATTGCTTCTCTTTGATGTTAATTCTGAATGAGTGGAGTGTTTATCAACAAATTGAATAATTAGGAAAGCCACCAAGATTAATGTTAGAGCGCCATATATTGACGCAATTATTCTTACCGATGATAGTGGATCAATGCCAAAGTTACTTATTGCAGCTGCAGGAAGAACTAATGTCCGCGAAATGAAGTAAAGCCCCCCATAGTATGTTGTCGGTTGCTCGCTGGTAACCAAGCTGACTATTTCTGCATATCCACCCTCATCGGGTGCTAATGCAACCGTGGGTTCGCTTGGAAGAAGAAAAAAGCCAATAATGCGGACAACAATTGAAGCAAAAACAATTGCATATAACTTGCTCTTCAAAGTTGTTAAGTTCAAACTGAAAAGCCTCATGTTTGCACTAACCGTTAAAGGATCTTTGATTTATGGAAGTTTAAAAACGAGCGTGAAGCCGTTGGGCCACGCTGGCCCTGATAGCGAGAGCCATACTTCTCACTGCCATAGGGATGATCAGCTGGTGATGAAAGTTTGATTAAACAGAGCTGACCAATCTTCATCCCTGGAAAGAGTTTGACAGGCAAGTTGGCAACATTGGAAAGCTCTAGCGTGATGTGACCGCTAAAGCCTGGATCAATAAAGCCTGCCGTTGAATGAGTTAGCAGACCTAGGCGACCCAGTGATGATTTACCTTCTAAGCGCCCAGCGATGTCATCTGGCAAAGTAATAACTTCATAGGTGCTGGCTAAAACAAACTCACCTGGGTGAAGGATGAATGCTTCATCGCCTTCGGCGATAACTTCACGGGTGAGCTCTGATTGCTCGATCGATGGATCAATCACACTGTATTTGTGGTTTTCAAATACTCGGAAATACTTATCAAGGCGAACATCCACCGATGAAGGCTGAATCATCGCCTCATGGAATGGTTCGCAGGCGACTCGACCAGCTTTGATTTCGGCGAGGATGTCGCGATCAC
>CAZMNB010000119.1:0-1834 GCA_964567545.1 uncultured Bifidobacterium sp.
ATTCAAGATGCGGATAACCAGCAACTTTAATTACAACTTCACTCATTGGAAGATCTCGAGTTATAACTTCAAACATTCCGGCAACATCATCGCGTGCAATTGAAAACGCGGTACTTGCATTTCCTTGTGGGTCTAAATCAATTACTAAAGTTCGTAAGCCACCCATTGAAAGCGCGGCGGCGATATTGACCGCGGTGGTAGTTTTTCCGACCCCACCCTTCTGGTTCGCGACCGTAAAAATCCGAGTTCTTATCGGTTTTGGCATCGGTTCTTTGAGGCGCTTGATCCCAACTACTCGCTTCTCGGAATTTGTTTCACGTGAATCAGTCACGGCGGTAGTTAACCAGCCTTTACGACCTCTACTATGCGGCTCAGGGGTAGTTCCCCGATATTTAACTCAATTATTCGGGCAATTGCGCCTTTTGGTAGCTGGGATTCGCTTAATTCGACTCCGGCCGACTCCCCTTTGATTGCCAGAAGCGCCCCATTTGGGCGGAGTAGGTGCCAAGTTGATGGGATTAATCGGGAAAGCGGTGCGACCGCTCGGGCGGTTACATAATGAAAGGGTTTGGTTAGGGAGTTAGCTTTACCGCGATGGACAGTTACCGCCAGTTTGAGCTCAGCGATTACTTCATTTAGGAAATCAACCCGGCGTTGTAGAGGTTCGACCAGGGTTATTTTTAAATCTGGTCGAGCCAATGCGATCACGATTCCAGGAAGACCGGCGCCAGAGCCGATATCGCCAATCGTTGCACCTTCCGAGAAAAGCGTGGTTATTGGAACGCAATTCTCAATATGGCGCTCCCAGACTCTTGGCCCTTCACTTGGCCCAATAATCCCACGCTCAACCGCTACGGTTTCTAGAAGTTCGGCGTAGCGGGCTAACTCGGGACCTTTTTCGCGAAAATAGGTCTGAGTTAAAGTTTCACGTGAAACGCTCAAGCGGGAAGAACGACCACACAACGATCTGGGTCTTCGCCCTCAGATTCGCTGCTCAACCCAGTCTTTTGAATGGTGTCGTGGATGACTTTTCGTTCAAATGCATTCATTGGGGCGAGTTTGACCGACTCCCCAGAAGCTTTAACTTCTTCAGCGATCTTTAGCGCTAACTCGGCGAGGCTCTCTTTTTTATTAACACGGAAACCATCGATATCGAGCATTAGGCGGGAGCGTTCTCCGGTAGCGGTTTGAACTGCTAACCGGGTTAGTTCTTGAATTGAGTCCAGAACTTCACCTTCGCGGCCAACCAGGTGGTTTAGCTCGCCGCCTTCAATTGAAAGGGTAGCGCGGTCGTTTTCCATTCCAATTTCGATATCGCCATCAAGGTCAGCGATATCTAATAAGCCTTCCAGATAATCGGCAGCCACATCGCCCTCTTCTTCAAGACGGGCGACTAAGCTTTTCACTACCTTCTCTTCAATAACTTCTTCTTTATTTGGGGTCACGGTTCAACCTTTCGTTAGTATCCAAATCTTCGGGCGATTTGATAGTTTTTATACTATTTGTCGCTTTTACTGCCGTTTTACTTCCGTTTCTTCTTTTTATTACTTCGTTTTGGTTGCTGCCGTTGGCTCTTAGGTTCCTCGACAACTACCCCGCCACTGTTAATTTCTTCGGTTGGGGCAATTCCAGATTTTTTTGCTTTCTTGGCTTGAAGCTCTTCAAATGCAGGAGATCCTGGGGTTGGGTTTCGTTTAATGACATAAAACTGTTGCCCCCAAGTCCACAAGTTTGTGGTGGACCAGTAAATTAAAACTCCAACTGGAAAGTTAACTCCAGATACTGCAAAAATTAATGGGAACAAATACAACATAATTTTTTGCTGTTGCAACAT
>CAZMNB010000120.1:0-1676 GCA_964567545.1 uncultured Bifidobacterium sp.
AATATGGGCGCTGATTTTGTGGCTAGATCTGGATTAGGCGATGAATTCAATTACATTCCAGTGAGCAAGCGAACTTTCCTTTCTGAGAATTTTGACAGTATTTTCGTGCTCGGAGATGCTTCAAATATCCCTGCCTCTAAAGCAGGCTCAGTTGCCCACGTTGCAATAGATTTGTTCGCTGAAAATTTCGTTGATTATGTTCAAGGTAAACCAATGAAACATGACTTTGATGGTCACGCGAACTGCTTTATCGAATCTGGAGACCGTAAAGCTTTACTTATTGATTTCAACTATGACGTTGAACCATTAACTGGGAAATTTCCAATACCAGTCATTGGTCCGCTCTCGCTTTTGAAAGAAAGCTATCTCAATCATTTAGGCAAATTAGCTTTCAGGTGGATTTATTGGAACATTTTGTTAAAAGGTCGCTATTTACCTATCCCATCCTTAATGTCAATGGCCGGAAAGGTTCAAGTATCAATAATGGAAAAGGAGAAGCAAGATGCCCACAATTGAAATTGCAGGTAAGCAAGTAACTGTTAATGAAGAAGGATTCCTCACTGTTTATGACGAGTGGAGTGAAGATATTGCAAAGGTGCTAGCTGCCCAAGTTGATATAGAGCTCACACCGCGTCACTGGGAAGTGATCCATTTTTTGCGAGAAGATTTCAAAAAAGAGGGTGAATCTTCAACTTCCCGCCATACTCAAACTGTTGGCGGATTTCCCATTAAAGAACAGTTTGTACTTTTTCCAAAAAAACCTGCAAAGAAAATGTCGTATATAGCTGGTCTACCAAAGCCTAAGGGCTGCGTCTAAAGGGGGATTGAAATGACTACACCTACAATAGTTCCAAATTTCGCAAGCGAAGATACTGGTCGCAAGTTGGCGATAATCTGCTCCAAAGGAAATTTAGATATGGCATACCCTGGTTTGATTTTAGGTAATGCCGCCCTCGGTGAAGGAGTTGAAACACATCTTTTTTTCACCTTCTGGGGTTTTGACATGATAATTAAATCAAGAATGAACGATCTTCAATTTTCACCAGCAGGAAATACTGCCATGCATTTACCAGGAACTAACGCACATATCCCTCAAGCAATTATGCCCGCACCTGGCATGACCGCCATGGCTACACATATGCTCAAGAAGCAGCTTGATGATTTAAAGATTCCATCTGTCCCAGATTTCCTAGAGCAAATCGTTGCTGCAGGTGGACATTTGTGGGCATGCAGATTGTCGGCAGATATGAACAATGTCTCTGAGAGCGATTTGCGAGATGATGTTGAAGGGATAATAAGTGCCTCAGATTTCATTGAAATGACTGAGGGTGCACAACTTCTCTTTATTTAGCCTCAATCTGATTAATTTGATTGTGCATGAATCGCTTTCTGCGATTGTGGGGCGGGTCGGGCTCGAACCGACGACGACAGAATTATGAGTTCTGGGCTCTAACCAACTGAGCTACCGCCCCCAAAACATCTTTGAGTGCATGCGTATGTTACGGGGCTAAATCTATAGTGGCAAAGATAAGGTCAGACTTATGAATCTGCGCCGTATTTCCACGCTCCTTGGCCTTGTGCTGGTAATACCCATCAGCAGCGCAAGCGCTGCACCTATTTATGTTTTTCCGGTGGCAGGTTGTGAAGTCAACTATGCCAAAGCCCACCATGATTAT
>CAZMNB010000121.1:0-1639 GCA_964567545.1 uncultured Bifidobacterium sp.
ACATCATCGACCCAACACCTAAAACCGTTGATTCATTGATGCGTCTTGATTTACCAGCTGGCGTTGACATTGAAATAAAGCTCTAGGAGATCAGAGAACATGACTAATACACAATCAAAGGGCTCTGCCATCAAGGGAATTCTTGGCACAAAGCTCGGCATGACTCAGGTCTTTGATGCCAACAATAAAGTTGTACCAGTAACTGTAGTTTCTGCCGGTCCTTGTGTTGTTACACAAGTTCGCACCGTAGAAAAAGATGGTTACCAAGCGATCCAACTTGCATTTGGCGCAATTGATCCACGTAAAGTTTCTAAGCCAGAAGCTGGCCATTTCGCAAAAGCAGGCGTTACCCCTCGCAAAGATGTTGCTGAATTACGCACATCTAATGCTGCTTCCTACCAAGTAGGACAAGAGCTTCGCGCAGATGTATTCGCCGCCGGTGAAATTGTTGATGCATCTGGTATCTCACTCGGTAAAGGTTCCGCAGGTGTTATGAAGCGTCACAACTTCTCTGGTTTCGGCGCAGCACATGGTGTTGACCGCAAGCACCGCACCTCAGGTTCCATTGGTAACCGAACCACACCAGGTCGGGTATTTAAAGGAAAGCGAATGATGGGACGTATGGGTGTTGAAAAAGTCACCGTACAAAATCTCAGCATCCACTCCGTTGATCCAGTTGCAAATACCATCTTGATTAAGGGTGCAATTCCTGGCGCAATTGGTGCATCGGTTTTCATTAAATCTGCTTCGAAGTTTGCAATCTCTGAAACCATCACGAAGGCAGGTGCTTAAACCATGTCGCTATCGGTCGATATTAAAGATGCAGCCGGAAAGAAGACCGGAACTTTCGCGCTTCCAACTGAAATCTTTGATGTACAAGCAAATGTTCCGCTAATCCACCAAGTGGTTACTGCACAACTTGCAGCAGCTCGCCAAGGTTCGCATAAAGCGAAAAACCGCGGTGAAGTAAGTGGTGGCGGTAAGAAACCTTTCAAACAGAAGGGAACTGGTCGTGCTCGTCAGGGTTCAACTCGTTCACCTAACCAACGCCACGGTGGTGTTGCACATGGTCCAGTGCCTCGTTTGTACGATCAACGTACACCTAAGAAAATGATCGTAGCTGCTCTTCGTGGCGTGCTTTCAGATCGGCAACGCAATGAGCGAATTCACGTTGTTGATGGAATAGTTTCAACACCTTCTACCAAAGCGGCGCTCGCTGCGGTTCGACAATTCTCAGATCGTAAAAAAGTTCTCGTTGTAGTTGCTCGTAGCGAAAATGATGTTTGGCGCTCACTTCGTAGCGTTCAAGATGTTCACTTAATCGTAGCTGACCAATTGAATGCTTATGACGTAGTAGTAAGCGATGACGTGGTCTTTTCACACGATGCAATCAAAGATTTCATCGCCGGTCCAGCAAAGGGCAAGACTGCAACTGCAGTTGCTCGTGAAAGCGAAATAGAGGTGTCAGCGTGAAAGATCATCGCGACGTATTAATCGCTCCAGTCGTATCTGAAAAGTCATACGGCTTGCTAGATCAGAACAAGTACACCTTCATTGTTGCGCCATCTGCAAATAAGACCGAGATAAAAATCGCGGTTGAAAAGATTTTTGGTGTAAAAGTTCTAAAGGTAAACACCAT
>CAZMNB010000122.1:0-1598 GCA_964567545.1 uncultured Bifidobacterium sp.
TTATTTACAAATGGATTTTTCTGATCTAATAAAACCCACTCGCCATCAGATTCAGTAATTCCTATAAGAATTGGTTCAAATTTATCTTTATCTAACGCCGAAAGCACGCCGCTTGCAGATATACAGGAAATTTCATGTTCGCTGCTGCGGCCGCCGCAAACGATTGCGACTCGAATTTTTTTCGAGCTACTCATACGTGGTCTATCTCCGCCCCAATATTTAGCGCCATCAATCGTTTTACTGCTTCTGCAGGGGTAAGAGTATTACTTACCACATCCGCGACCGCTTCAATAATTGGAACTTCTACCCCTAATAGATGGGCGATATCCAATACTGCCCCGGCGGTTGCAACACCTTCCACCGTTTTATTTACTTTCATACGTACTTCCTTCATCGAACTGCCGCGACCTAACTCTTCGCCGAAAGTTCGATTTCTAGATAATCCTGACGAGCAACTTGCGACTAAATCCCCCATGCCAGCAAGTCCAGCAAAAGTGAGCGGATTAGCTCCTAGCGCAACGCCAAGTTTGCTTACTTCATTTAAACCTCGAGTAATTATGGTTGCTTGAGTATTTTCGCCAAGTCCCATTCCGACCACCATGCCAACGGCAAGCGCAATTACGCTTTTCACGGACCCGGCAAGTTCGCAACCAAGTAGATCTTCCGATGTATAAACCCGAAAATAATTTGTATTAAATAGACGAGCAATTAACTTGGAAACTTCTGGGCTACTAGAGGCACTAACCGCTCCGGCTGGTTGTCGTAACACTAATTCGCTAGCCAAATTAGGCCCCGTGATTATTCCAATTAAAGAATCTGAGATTTCGCAACATTCTTTAATTACTTCTGACATCCGTAAATGGGTGTTAGTTTCGATACCTTTTAAAGTACTAATAACTGGCTTATCTGTGGGAAAAAACGTTTTCCAATTAAGTAAATTAGTTCTAAGTGTCTGGGCTGGCACTGCGAGAACTAATACCTCAGCTCTTTTAAGTGCAAATTCAATGTCAGTGGTTGATTTAAGCGACTCTGGCAATGCCGCTCCCGGGATAAAGGATTCATTGGTGTGGTTATTGTTAATTTCGCTTACAACATCCTGGTTTCTTCCCCAGATCAATACTTCATTCCCAGCGTCGCAGAGAACTTGGCTTAGCGTTGTTCCCCAAGCTCCCGAACCAATAACTGAAACAGATGTCATTAATTTTGCTTCTTTGTTTTTTTGAAATTTCCGATTCTTGGTAAATCTGATTTCTTTGGATCAAATTTAATCTCTGGCGCGCGTTCGCCACGAATGCTTTCCAATAACGAGGTAATTGCATCCATCACGTAATCTGTTGCCTCCTCAAGAGCAATCGGATCATCTACTTTCCCTTGCCACTTCGAAAAATCTAGTGGTTCTCCGACTCGGATAGAAATCTTGGTACGCGGGAACAATTTTAATTTCTTGCTATATGGTGGCAGAACCCGCTGCGTACCCCACTGTGCGCACGGAATCACTTGAGCTCCTGTTAATAACGCTAGTTTTGCAACGCCACTCTTACCACGCATCGGCCAGAAGTTTTCATCGCGAGTAAGGGTGCCTTCTGGAAAAACTCCTA
>CAZMNB010000123.1:0-1544 GCA_964567545.1 uncultured Bifidobacterium sp.
AGCCGCCTTCGCCGCTCTATGTAATACATCTTTCAGTACGCCACCAGATAGCCCAGTAACGCCGTACTTAGTGATGCCTTCGACTATTACCGCCCCTACTGTGTCACCAGCCCCCACTGTGTCTACTACATGGACCGATACGCCAGGTACCGCAATTACTTCGCTCTTAGTAATTGCCACTAAACCATCCGCACCTCGCGTGATTACAACTAATTTTGCACCAAGTTCTATCCATTCGCGCGCAACGCCTTCTTCGCTCGTAGCCGGATATAACCAGGCAATATCTTCCTCGCTTACCTTAACAACTTCAGAAATTCCGACCCAATTCTCAACTGCAGCGCGATATTTCTTTGCATCCGGTAACGCCGGTGGTCGCACATTCGGATCAAGAACAATAATCGTTTTTTCACTTAATTCTTTAGCCCATTTAAATAAGGCACTTGCACCAGGTTCGATAATTGTTGCCAAAGTTCCGATATGCAAAATCGCTGGCGCACCTTTCGGTAGCCATGACGCGTCAAAATCAAATGTTGCGCTATTTTCAATTTCGAATTTATAACTGCCAACACCATGCGCATCAATCGAAATTATTGATTTACCGGTTGGCTTATCACTAGCAAGGGCAAGTGAAAGTCCCACGCCATCTTTGATTAATTCCCGCCGCGCTCTTACGCCAAACTCATCGCTAGAAATTCCATCGATAAATTCCACCGCACAACCAAGTCGCGCTAACGCCTTTGCGGTATTTGCCGCACCGCCACCAATCACGGTTCCGTTAGGCAAAACATCAACCAGTACTTCACCACATACCCAAACTGAAGCGCTCATGTTTATTGCTTTTCCAAAGAGTTAAGCTTTTAAATGTGCTGCCACATCGGCGATAATCGCCTTTAACGAGTACTTCGGCGCCCATCCCGTAAATTCCCGCACCTTTGTTGTGTTTGGGATTCGTCGCATCGTGTCTTCAAATCCAGCCGGGTATGCGTCCTTATAAGAAACCATTTCGATCTTGGAGTTCGATCCAGTCTCGGCAATAACTAACTCTGCTAACTCTTTGATCGATACTTCAGTTTCACCGCCGATATTAAAGGCATGCCCAAGCGCCTTATCGTTGAAAAATAACCGCATTACCGCATCCACCGCATCCGATACGTGGCAAAAAACTCGTTGCTGATTGCCATCGCCATAAACTGTTAGCGGTTTGCCAGCTAAAGCTTGCGTAACAAAACCCGGTAAAACCATTCCATATGCGCCGGTCTGTCTTGGACCAACTGTGTTAAAAAATCGCCCAGTAACAAAAGGCAAACCATGGGACTGATGGAAAATTTGAATCAACGATTCGTCAATTGCTTTCGCTTCCGAATATGTCCAACGCACCAATAGCGGTGAGCCCAACACGCGATCCGATTCCTCAGTTAATGGTTGAATTGGATTCTTGCCATAAATTTCCGAAGTTGAAGCTAAGAAAGTCCGCACCTTTTTTGCAGCTGCAGCTTTCAAAACAATTTCCGTTCCGTGCATATTTGTTACTAGCGATTCATATG
>CAZMNB010000124.1:0-1463 GCA_964567545.1 uncultured Bifidobacterium sp.
ACCCTTAACATTTTTATATTGTTCGTCAAAAGAGGTCCCGCCAACTTTTAAGGCTTCCCTCATAACTTTTGCAACAGAATCCAACAATAAATCTAATTCCAATTCGGTTAAGTTTACACATTCTCGCTCTGGATGTATTTTTGCTAACCATAAAGATTCATCTGCATAAATATTTCCAACACCGCTCATAATTTCTTGATTTAGCAAAGCCCGCTTAATCTCCGTTTTTCTCTGTAAAAGATTAAACTTTACCTGCTCGCGATCAAAGTTTTCATCAAAAATATCGAGTGCGATATGCGCAGCTGAGTTTGGAATTCCGCCACTACTTTGATCGACGCTGAGCCAACCAAAAGTTCTTTGATCAATGAATCTCACTTCAAATTCTTTGGTATTGAGCGTGATTCGAGCCCGCAAATGCTTTTCTGGCAACAAACTTCTCTTGCAGATAAGGAATTGTCCACTCATCCCTAAATGGGCAAGTAAAACTTCCGGACGATTTAACTCTATCCATAAGTATTTCCCACGCCTATTTACGCCAATAATTTTTGATCCAGTTAAGGAATTAAGCGGGGCAATAGATTTTGGATTTGTTGCTCTCGGATGAAAAACTTCAACTTTAGTTATCTTTTTACCTAAAATACTACGTTCTAATCCAAGTCGAACGGTTTCAACTTCTGGTAGCTCAGGCACTTTCGTTTCCGCGAGCGAGTTCTTCATATGCGATTCGAGCAGCTATCTGCTCCGCCTCCCGTTTGCTTTTACCATGTCCCTCTGGAAATGTTTTTCCATTAACAACAACTACGGCAATAAAGTCTTTGTCGTGATCCGGTCCAGATTCGCTCACTTGATATTCCGGTGCGCCAAATCCAGCTGCAGCAACTAATTCCTGAAGAGCAGTTTTTCCATCAAGACCAGCACCGCGCTCTAACGCATCCGCGATAACACCTTCCATCAAACGCAGCACGACAGCAGTTGTTATTTCGTAACCATGATCAAGATAAATTGCGCCAACTAGCGCCTCAAATGCATCTGCCAAAATTGAATTCTTATCGCGACCGCCGGTGTTCTCTTCCCCTTTGCCAATCTTTAAATTTTCACCTAGTTTTAAATCACGTGCAATTTGCGCGAGCGCTCTCATATTTACTACGCCGGATCGAAGCGGTGACAATCTACTTTCATCAAGATCTGGAAATCTTTCATATAGCGCTTCTGTTACAACTAAACCGAGAACGCTGTCACCCAGAAATTCCATACGTTCATTTGTGGGAAGGCCACCTGATTCATATGCATACGAACGATGGGTTAGCGCGAGATCAAGTAGATCTTGCCGTACCGAGATCCCTAGCTTTTCAGCTAATTGGGAATTCAGAATTAAACCTCTAGAACTTGACGGCGGTTATATGTTCCGCACGTTGGGCAAGCAGTGTGTTGCAATTTTGGTTGTTGGCATTGATCGCAAGTTG
>CAZMNB010000125.1:0-1453 GCA_964567545.1 uncultured Bifidobacterium sp.
ACTGACGGAAGATTTCCGCACAGCTACAGCAACTGTCCTTACTGAATATCGCGGACTCTCCGTTACTTCAATGAAGGAACTTCGCCGTGCACTTGGTGCAAAAACCAAGTACTCAGTAGTCAAGAACACTCTTACAAAGATTGCAGCAAAGGATGCCGGAGTTGATCTTTCACCAGATCTGCTTGTTGGTCCTTCAGCTGTTGCCTTCATTAAGGGAGACCCAATCGATGCGGCTAAGAGCCTGCGCGATTTCGCAAAAGAGAATCCATTACTTGTAATCAAGGGTGGAATCTACGAAGGCAAAGCCGTAAAAAAAGAAGAGATCCTGCAGCTCGCTAAACTAGAGTCTCGTGAAGTTCTATTGGCAAAGCTTGCTGGTGCAATGAAGGGATCGCTTGCTAAGGCAGCTCGTATTTTCGATGCATTGCGTATCAAGCTTGAAGCAGAACAAGGTGCATCAGCACCAGCAGCGCAGGCTGTAGTAGAAGCACCAGCTGCCGAAGCTGTTCCACCAGAAGTTGTGGCTGAAGTTGCGCAAGTTGCAGCAGCGGAAGCAACTGAAGCATCCATAGAAACAGAAGAGAAGGAATAACGAAAATGGCAAAGCTCAATACACAAGACCTATTGGAACAGTTCAAGGAAATGACATTGGTCGAGCTCTCTGAGTTCGTTAAGTCATTTGAAACTGAGTTCGATGTAACAGCGGCAGCTCCAGTAGCAGCTGCAGCAGCAGGTGGAGCAGCAGCAGCAGGTGGCGATGCATCTGCAGCACAAGATGACTTCACAGTTATCTTGGAAAATGCTGGCTCAGCCAAGATTGCAGTGATCAAGGAAGTTCGCGCCCTCAATTCAAGTCTTGGCTTGAAGGAAGCGAAGGATCTTGTCGATGCAACACCAGCAGTTCTCCTAGAGAAGGTCAACAAGGAGAGCGCAGACAAAGCAAAGGCAGCCCTAGAGGCAGCTGGCGCAACAGTCACAATCAAGTAATTGCGTTAGAGATCGCCCCGCTTGGCATCACGCCAGGCGGGGCTTTTTCTATTCCCAGCCCCTTTATTCACATTTTTTAGGCAATCTCCTGACAAATCCAACGCCTGGGGGTATAAGGGCCCGGTTGGACAGAGAGCGGGCCCGCGCGATAGCCTTCACCTTCGCACACAATTCAAATGGTCAGGGCATATAGCGGCTGAGACCTAATAGTTGTGCGTGCCCGCTTTATTGTCTGGAAGGCCATCTCTTGGCCGCGAATAAAAAAACATCAGTAGCTCCACGCCGAATCTCTTTCGCAAAGATCCGCGAACCTCTTGAAGTTCCTAACTTATTAGCGTTGCAAGTTGAAAGCGTTGACTGGTTATTGGGCAACGATGCATGGCGCTCACGAATTGCTGCAGCCGATTCAATGAATCGTGGAGAAATCCCAACAACTTCTGGTTTGGAAGGAATCTTTGAAGAGATT
>CAZMNB010000126.1:0-1442 GCA_964567545.1 uncultured Bifidobacterium sp.
AGGAGTCCAAATCATTAATTTCATTTTCTCGGCCAGCATTTGGATTTTGAGTACACCTAATGGCTCTTTCTCGGCCAACTTGATGAGCGCATGCATTGCAAGCGATGCACTCGCGAATCTCATCTGATCTTCCGGTTCTAATTTTGTTAGGTGTATTTGGATCTGCAATAAGTTGGCGAGCCATTCCAATAAAGTCTGCTTCATTTTTCTCGATAATTCGAGCTGCAAGCCCAGGCTCTTTTAAACGACCAAAGGCAATTACAGGCAGCTTAGATTGCTTTTTCAGAGCGATATTGAGATTCTGGAAAGAGCCTTGGGCAACTGCAAATGGGGGAATCTCCATCCAGTAGCTTGAGAAAGTACCTGCATCGCAATTGAAGTAGTCAACAAAGCCACTTGCTTCAAGGTGCTCAGCCATCTTTAATCCATAATCAAGTTCATAACCCCATGGTGTGAATTCGTTTAGGCAGAGCCGCACACCTACAGGAACTTCGAATCCAACAGATTGTTTAATTGCTTCAAGGACCTCGACACAGAGTTTCATTCGTTTTTCAAATGTTCCACCATATTCATCTTGGCGATGATTAAAAAAAGGTGACGCAAAACTTCGAAGTAATCCGTCGTGAGCAATCTTGATTTCGATTCCATCAAAGCCTGCAGTGATTATATTTTTTGCAGATATTGCGAATCCTTCAATAGTTGCTTTGATGTCACTCTTTCCCATTGGCTTTGGCATGAAATTCGTATAAGGCTCCTGGATCTGCGAAGGAGCCCACATGATCGGAGTTGGGTGCTCAAGGCTTGTGTGTCCACTATGAGTTAGTTGGCCAAACATCTTTGAGCCATGTTTGTGGACTGCATCGACAATTTTTTTGAAGGGCTCAATGACCTTTGGATCCCAGGCATCTACAAAGTGGCGAGACATCTTGCCTTCTGGGTGAACTGCCATGCTTTCAAAAATTAGGAGTCCGGCACCACCAGCTGCGCGAGCTTCCTGATAAGCCCTGTGGGCGTCTGTGGGCAGCCCATCGGCGGAGCCCAAAGCCGTGAAGTGGGGCTGGAAGACTATTCGATTAGGTATTTTTACATCACGAATTGAAAAGGGTTCGAACAGTGCTTCATATCCATTAGCTGCGTTATCAGGCAATGTGACCCCCTTCTATCCCTTATAATTTGACCGTTTGGTTTCGATTTGGTGGGACTGAATGTTGCTCCTTATGGGATGTGTTTCCACATCCCATAAGGAGTGCCCCTTAGACAAAACTCCCGAAGAAGTTCTTAAATGACTACTGAAGAAGTCTTGCTACTTTTTAGCATTTCCCCAGTTTTTAGGTGAGTCAACATTTGCCTTAGTAATTGCATTTGGCTTTGTCTGCAAGTGCTTTAGGACTGTCTTGCCTTCGAAATAGGCAACTATTTGATTCAAGATTCCTTCGCCCATT
>CAZMNB010000127.1:0-1434 GCA_964567545.1 uncultured Bifidobacterium sp.
TGAACGCCTTTATTTTTAAATGCAGAACCAGTAACAACTGGAGTTGCTTTATCAGCCAAAGTTGCGCGACGGATTCCAGCAATAATTTCAGCCTCGGAGAGATCTTTACCATCTAGGTACTTCTCCATGATTACGTCATCGCAATCAGCAAGGGTTTCAATTAAATCATGACGAGCTTTTGCAGCTTTTTCTTTAAGATTTTCTGGAATTTCTTGAGTTTCATAATCTTCGCCTAATGTTGTTTCAGCTGACCAGACCAGTGCCTTCATCGCAATCAAATCAACTACGCCAATAAAGTCACCTTCAGCGCCAATTGGAATTTGAAGTACAAGTGCAGTTGCATGTAACCGTTCACCGATCATTGCAACGCAACGATCAAAAGATGCACCAGTGCGGTCAAGCTTGTTGATAAAGCAAATACGCGGAACGTTGTAACGATCTGCTTGACGCCAAACAGTTTCAGATTGTGGCTCTACGCCAGCTACGCCATCGAATACTGCAACTGCGCCATCTAGAACTCGGAGTGAACGTTCTACTTCAACTGTGAAGTCAACGTGGCCAGGTGTATCAATAATATTAATTGTGTTGCCATCCCACATACATGTGGTGGCCGCAGATGTAATGGTGATTCCGCGTTCTTGTTCTTGTTCCATCCAGTCCATAGTGGCTGCGCCATCATGAACTTCACCGATCTTGTAGTTAATTCCGGTGTAGAAAAGGATGCGCTCGGTTGTGGTGGTTTTACCCGCGTCAATGTGCGCCATGATTCCGATATTGCGAACCTTGGCTAGGTCGATCGCTGTATCTATTGCCACTTTTTCGATTCCTTTTCTTTAAGCTATTTGAGTTCTAATTAAGTACGAATTACCAGCGGTAATGCGCAAATGCCTTATTGGCTTCCGCCATTTTGTGGGTATCTTCACGCTTTTTCACTGCTGCGCCAAGACCGTTGCTTGCATCTACTAATTCATTTGTTAAGCGCTCTGACATTGATTTTTCACGGCGTTCGCGAGCGTTATCTACTAACCAACGAAGTCCAAGAGTTGTAGCACGAGCTGCTTTAACTTCAACTGGAACTTGGTATGTAGCGCCACCAACACGACGTGATTTAACTTCAACAGTTGGCTTGATATTGTCGAGTGCGCGCTTCAAAGTAATCACTGGATCTACTTGAGTTTTTCCACGGCATCCTTCAAGAGCTGCATAAACAATTCCTTCAGCAGTTGAACGCTTTCCATGAGAAAGTACTTTGTTAATCAACGCAGTGACAACTGGTGAGTTGTAAACTGGATCAGCAACAACTGGTGACTTGGGTGCGGGACCTTTACGTGGCATTTATATATCCCCTACTTCTTTTCTCGTTTAGTGCCGTAGCGACTACGTGATTGCTTACGATCTTTAACACCTTGGGTATCAAGGGATCCACGTACAATT
>CAZMNB010000128.1:0-1428 GCA_964567545.1 uncultured Bifidobacterium sp.
CTGGATCATCGGTCATGCCAGCTGGTTCGAATCGAAGGTTGGTGAACTTTTGGACGTAAGTATCTAGCGGAACACCGTATTGCAATCCGATTGATACTGCGATTGAGAAAGCATCCATTACGCCTGCAAGAGTCGAACCTTGCTTGCCAAGTTTTAAGAATACTTCGCCAAGTTTTCCATCTTCATAAGTTCCAGCAGTCAAGTAACCCTCTGCGCCAGCTACTGAGAAGGAAGTAGTACGTGATGGGCGTGACTTAGGTAACCGCTTACGAGTTGCTGGGGCCGGCGCAACACTTGCAGATTCATCACTCTTTGCGGCTTTGCCATCTGATAATGGTTGACCGACTTTGCAATTGTCACGATAGACCGCGAGCGCTTTAAGTCCGAGCTTCCAACCTTCGTAATAAACCTCTTCAACATCTGCAACTGTTGCATCTGCTGGCAAGTTAACAGTTTTAGAAATCGCACCAGATAGAAATGGTTGGCAGGCAGCCATCATTCGTACATGGCCCATAGGAGCGATAGAACGGGCACCTAACGCGCAATCAAAGACGTCATAGTGTTCGGTCTTAAGTCCTGGCGCATCGATTACATGGCCATTTGCAGCGATGTATTCGACGATGGCTTCGATTGTCTCTTCGGCATAACCAAGTTTACGAAGGGCTGCTGGCACGGTTTGGTTCACAATTTGCATTGAACCGCCACCAACTAACTTCTTGAACTTAACCAGCGAGAAATCAGGTTCGATACCAGTGGTATCGCAATCCATCATCAAACCGATAGTTCCAGTTGGCGCAAGAACTGAAGCTTGCGCATTACGCCAGCCATTCTTTTCGCCAATAGTTAGGCACTTTTCCCACTCTTTATTGGCCTCTGTCCAAACATCGCGATCAAGCGTTGTCGCAGATTTCGCGGCGGTGGAAGCCGCTTGATGTTTACGCATAACTCGAATGTGCGGCGTTGCGTTCCGGGCATAACCTTCATATGGACCAACGATTCCGGCTAGTTCTGCGGAACGTCGGTATGAAGTACCGGTCATTAATGAAGTAATCGCACCAGCAAGGGCACGTCCGCCTTCAGAATCGTATGCAAGTCCAGAAGCCATAAGTAACGCTCCGATATTTGCGAATCCAATTCCAAGTTGACGGTATGCGCGAGTGGTAACGCCGATTGCTTCGGTTGGGAAATCTGCGAAACAGATTGAAATATCCATCGATGTAATAATTATTTCGGTTGCTTTGACGAAAGTCTTAGCGTCGAACGAACCATCTGCTTTTAAGAACTTCATTAAATTTAATGAAGCAAGGTTGCAGGAAGAGTTATCAAGTGACATGTATTCAGAACATGGGTTTGATGCGTTGATTCGACCAGTTTCTGGATTGGTGTGCCAATCGTTGATGGTGTCGTCATATTGAATTCCTGGATCAG
>CAZMNB010000129.1:0-1426 GCA_964567545.1 uncultured Bifidobacterium sp.
ATCTTTAACACCTTGGGTATCAAGGGATCCACGTACAATTTTGTAACGAACACCTGGCAGATCTTTTACGCGACCGCCACGAACAAGAACGATGGAGTGTTCTTGCAAGTTATGTCCTTCGCCTGGAATGTATGCAGTTACTTCCATGCCGCTGGTTAAGCGAACGCGTGCAACTTTTCGTAGCGCAGAGTTTGGTTTCTTTGGAGTAGTTGTGTAGACACGAGTACAAACACCGCGGCGTTGTGGTGAACCTTTTAACGCAGGCGTTGTTGTCTTATCTTTATTCTCGGCGCGGCCCTTACGAACCAGCTGCTGAATAGTTGGCACTACTTATCTCCATCTCTCGTTCCCGACCCACGCGGTCGGGTGTGTCGAACTTAATTCGCAATTAACTACAGAAAAATCTGCAGATTGGAATAGCTCTCTCGTAAAAAAGAGCAGGGCGTGAGAGTAACTCACGCCTATAGATAAGGTCAAAACGGGTCCATTACTCCTGCTCCCCTAGAAAAGGGCCGTTTTTGCCCTCCCGACACGCCGCCCATGATTTCTGGGCCAAGCCCTTATGCTTGCCGAAATGGCCAAAATCCTGGAAAAACCTCGTCTTCGAGGGGTGATACACCTCGTAATGTCCCCGATCTCGCTCGTGGCTGGGCTGATCTTGGTGACTATCGCTAGCGAATTGCGCGGGCGGATTACCGCCGGAATTTTTACGCTCACTGCGGTAACGCTCTTCACGTGTAGCGCGCTTTACCATCGCGTGAAATGGAAACCTGGTCCACATGCGCTCTGGCGCAGAATTGATCACGCAAATATCCCAATTCTTATCGCGGGTACTTACACACCGTTTGCAATCTTTTTGCTCGAGAAAAATCAAGCATTCATTTTGCTCGCTGCAGTCTGGGGCGGCGCGCTTGCCGCGGCGATATTTAGAATTGCATGGATTACCGCACCCCGTTGGTTATATGTACCTATCTATATTGCACTTGGTTGGGCCGCAGTTTTCTATCTTCCGACTTTCTGGAAAGTTGGCGGCGTCGCGGTATTTGTTTTAATTCTTATTGGTGGCGTTCTCTACTCTGCTGGTGGAATTATTTATGCGTTAAAGAAACCTAATTTCTCTATCAACTGGTTTGGCTTTCACGAACTCTTTCACGCAATGACCGCGGCTGCGTTCTTAACACATTTCGCCGCTGCTGTGATTGTGATCGTTCGTTAAAAGCCCGCCCCATTTAAGAGACGGGCTTTATTTCTAATAACTACTTGCTTAACTACTTACTTCGAGCATCCGTTTCGAATTCATCAAGACGAATTGCTTCACCCGAACCTGATTGTTCAAATGGTGTGAAGTCGTATTCATCGTAAGCTGCGTAAACCGCGGCCTTTGCTTCCTCAGTTGGTTCAACTCGCACGTTGCGATAACGAGCAA
>CAZMNB010000130.1:0-1409 GCA_964567545.1 uncultured Bifidobacterium sp.
GCACGAACACAATCTGCTCTTCGAACTGCCTTAGATGATCCAGCACAGTTCGCACTACTTGCCTTGTGCAGCCCTGAATACATAGTGAGCGCATAGGAGTAGCCATGGACACGATATCCAGACGTAAGTTTCTCAAACTGACAACAGGTGCTGTGGCAGTTGGTGCTGCAGCAAATTTCTTAACGCTTGATGAAATTGCCGAAGCAGCGATTAATCGCCCCCTTGCATCTGGAACACCCATTCTCGTTCTTGTGACTCTCTATGGCGGAAATGATGGATTAAACACGGTTATTCCTTATAAGGATCCGGCTTACTTCTCAGCCCGCCCTGAAATTTCATACAAAGCAGAAACAATGTTGCCGTTAGATGCTGAACTTGCGCTCAACCCTTCAATGAGTGGGATTAAATCGCTATGGGATCAAAAGAAAGTAGCGATAATCCGTGGGGTTGGTTATCCAAAACCTGATCGTTCACATTTTTCATCCATGGCCAAATGGCAAACCGCTTCACCAGAAAAACACGTCAGTAGTGGCTGGCTTGGGCGCTGGTTAGATTCACAGCCAGAAGATCCCATGCTTGCAATCTCATTAGGTTCAGTTCTACCTCCCATGCTTGCTGGAAATAGAATTTCGGGATCTGCGCTGCCTTTAGGGGGATTAGTGATTCCAAAGGGAAGCTTTGCTTCCCAATGTATTCAACTCTCAAAACCAGCACGCGCTGATTCAAAACTTATGGCAGCGGCTGCCACCTCTATGCGCAATCTTTTCTCAGTCTCTTCATCAATCCAACCCATATTAAAATCACCAGCACCTGTTGCCGTGGATCTGCCAACAGTTAATGGTGGAAATGCAGGTGGTGATAGCAATCTTTCACAGCAGTTAGATGTTGTTGCAAAGCTCATTGCAGCAGGATCACCGACAAAGGTGTGGTCTGTTTCTTTAGGTGGCTTTGATACCCATGCCAATGAAGCAAATGCTCAAGCGGCACTACTCGGCGTAGTTTCTTCTGGAATCACTCGGTTTATGAGCCAACTGAAATCAACTACTCGATCCAATGATGTGACAGTTGTGGTGTATAGCGAGTTTGGACGACGTGTGAAGGGAAATGCATCTCAGGGCACAGACCATGGAACCTCTGGTCCCATGTTTGTTATTGGAGAGAGAGTAATTGGCGGTTTCTATGGTGACCAGCCTTCACTATCTAAGTTAATCGATGGAGATTTAGCTGTAACAACTGATTTTAGAGATGTTTATGCCACCATTTTAGAATCTCTTTTGAAATCACCGGCAGAGCAAAGCTTAGGAAAATGGGCGGGTCGAACTAAGTTCATGAAAGCGCTTTAGTCACTTATCCTGCTTATAAACAATAACCTCGGTGCGATTGCGGCGAGTAATTCCCTTAGGCGGATT
>CAZMNB010000131.1:0-1408 GCA_964567545.1 uncultured Bifidobacterium sp.
CTTCGTAGTTATGGCCTTCCCATGACATAAATGCCACGAGCAAGTTCTTACCAAGCGCCATTTCACCTTTATCGGTACATGGACCATCAGCAATTGCTTGGCCGGCCGCTACTTTGTCACCAGCGTTGACGAGAACTTTCTGATTTCGAGAAGTGCTCTGGTTCGAGCGAATAAACTTCTCTAGATAGTAAGGCTCTTCTTTGCCATCTTCTTCTTCAATAATAATTACATCTGATTGAACTGAAATTACTTTTCCACCTTTTTTGGCAAGAAGTACATCGCCAGCATCAACAGCTGCGCGATATTCCATACCAGTACCAACAAGCGGAGATTCAGAACGCATCAACGGCACAGCCTGACGCATCATGTTAGAACCCATGAGCGCACGGTTAGCATCGTCATGCTCTAGGAACGGAATCATTGCGGTTGCAACCGAAACCATCTGGCGCGGCGATACATCCATGTAATCAACTTCTTCAGCAAGAATGTTTTCAACTTCGCCACCACGGCGCCGAACCAAAACGCGAGGTTCTGCGAAATGGTTATCTTCAGTTAATGGAGCATTTGCTTGCGCGATAACGTGTTCATCCTCTTCATCAGCAGTTAAGTAATCAACTGCATCGGAAACTTTGCCATTTGTTACTTTGCGATAAGGAGTCTCTACGAAACCAAATGGTGTGATGCGTGCGTAAGTTGCGAGCGATCCGATAAGTCCGATGTTTGGACCTTCCGGAGTTTCAATTGGACACATACGTCCGTAGTGCGATGGGTGCACGTCACGAACTTCGAAACCAGCACGATCTCGAGAGAGACCGCCAGGTCCAAGTGCAGAAAGACGACGCTTATGTGTTAAACCAGAAAGTGGATTTGTTTGATCCATGAACTGTGAAAGTTGGGAAGTTCCGAAGAACTCTTTGATTGATGCCGTAATCGGACGGATATTAATCAAAGTTTGTGGCGTAATGGCTTCCACATCTTGAGTTGTCATACGTTCGCGAACTACCCGCTCCATCCGGGAAAGTCCAGTACGTACTTGGTTTTGAATTAATTCACCAACAGAACGTAGCCGACGATTACCGAAGTGGTCGATATCGTCGATTTCAACTCGTACTTGCTTGCCGTACTCCATAAGCGCTTCGCCCTTATGAACCGCTACTAAATAGCGAATTGTTGCGACGATATCTTCAATCGTAATTAAGCCTTTATTTAGCTCATGATCTAGACCGAGCTTCTTATTCAACTTAAAGCGACCAACCTTGGCCAAGTCATAACGCTTAGGGTTAAAGTAAAGATTTTCAATTAAGTTTTGTGCAGCTTCTTTAGTTGGTGGTTCACCTGGACGCATTTTGCGATATATATCAAGCAGCGCTTCATCTTGAGTATGAACCGTATCTTTCTCAAGTGTTTG
>CAZMNB010000132.1:0-1395 GCA_964567545.1 uncultured Bifidobacterium sp.
ATTTCAAGGGTGCAATGGGCGCAGCTGCAATTCAAGCTCGACTACGTACTTTCGATCTCCAATCAGAATTCGATAAGTTAAATGATTTAAGCCAGACCGGCAAGGGTCAGAAGAAGACTCGTGCGATCAAGCGCCTTAAAGTCGTTAACTCATTCCTAAATACTTCAAATGCCCCAGAATCTATGGTGCTTGATTGTGTTCCGGTAATTCCACCTGATCTTCGCCCAATGGTTCAACTCGATGGCGGAAGATTCGCAACTTCAGATCTAAATGATCTTTATCGTCGCGTAATTAACCGTAATAATCGTTTGAAGCGTCTGGTTGATCTTGGTGCACCAGAAATTATCGTTAATAACGAAAAGCGTATGTTGCAGGAAGCTGTTGATGCGCTATTTGATAACGGTCGTCGTGGTCGCCCAGTAACTGGTCCAGGTAACCGTCCACTTAAATCACTTTCAGACATGCTTAAGGGTAAGCAAGGTCGTTTCCGTCAGAACTTGCTCGGAAAACGCGTTGATTACTCGGGTCGTTCGGTAATCGTTGTTGGCCCACAACTTAAGTTGCACCAATGCGGTTTGCCTAAACAAATGGCGCTTGAACTTTTCAAACCATTCGTAATGAAGCGTCTAGTTGATTTAAACCATGCCCAAAATATTAAATCTGCAAAGCGCATGGTGGAACGTTCACGTGCAGTTGTGTGGGATGTTTTAGAAGAAGTTATCGCCGAGCATCCAGTACTGCTAAACCGTGCACCTACCTTGCACCGCTTAGGTATCCAAGCTTTCGAACCACAACTAATCGAAGGTAAAGCGATCCAAATTCACCCACTTGTATGTACTGCGTTTAACGCGGACTTCGACGGTGACCAGATGGCGGTACACGTGCCACTATCCGCAGAAGCGCAAGCAGAGGCTCGTATTTTGATGCTCTCTTCTAACAATATTCTTTCGCCAGCTAGCGGACGACCGCTTACCGCTCCGACTCAGGACATGGTGCTTGGTCTCTACTACTTAACTTCACTTCGCGAGAAAGAATTAGGTGAAGGACGCATCTTCTCCTCAATCTCAGAAGCGTTAATGGCGCATGATCAAAATTCACTATCTCTACAAGCGAAAGTGAAGATTCGTATTGCTGAGAACGGTGTAATCGCAACTCGCGAAACAACTCTTGGCCGCGCGCTATTTAATGAAGTGTTGCCAGAAGGATTCCCATATGTTGATTACGACGTCACCAAGAAGTTACTTGGTTTAATCGTTGATAATCTTGCAGAAGGTTATCCAAAAGTAGTTGTTGCTGGCGTTCTTGATGGACTTAAGGAACTTGGCTTCCACTGGGCGACTCGTGCCGGTGCCACAATTGGTATTGAAGACTTCGTAACCCCATCTCGCAAATTGG
>CAZMNB010000133.1:0-1381 GCA_964567545.1 uncultured Bifidobacterium sp.
CAACTGTGGTTGAACCAGTAAATACAATCTTTCGCACCAGTGGATGAGTAACAAATCGATTACCAACCACGCTACCTTTGCCCACAATTACATTAAATACACCCTCTGGGATCCCAGCTTTTAATGCCAACTCACCTAATTTGATTGCGGTTAAGGGTGTGTACTCAGCTGGTTTTAACACCACTGTATTGCCAGCAGCCAATGCTGGAGCAAAACCCCAACCTGCAATTGGCATTGGAAAGTTCCACGGAACAATTACGCCAACCACACCTAGTGGCTCTTTAAAAGTAATATCAATCCCATTTGCAACTGGGATTTGCTTACCAAACAATCGCTCAGGGGCGGCTGAGTAGTAATTTAAAACATTGGCAACATTATCTGCCTCCCATAAGGCATTTCCGATGGTGTGGCCTGAGTTTGTTACCTCAAGCTTTGCTAGCTCATCTCGGTTATCAGAAACAACTTGCGCAAACGCCCGTAGTAGTTTTGCTCGATCACCCGGTGCTACTTTTCGCCAAGATTCAAATGCTCTATGGGCCTTTTCAATTAGCTTATCTGTAGCTGCAAGATCTGCTAGATCAACACTTTTAACCGATTGCTCATTGGCAGGGTTTATTACCTCATAGGTTGATGACACTTTGATTTAAAACCTTTCAAAGTTTCTAAATAACTCCCAATCAGTAACCGCTTTGCCATAAGCATCTAATTCAACTTGGGCCATATTGGCGTAATGTGCTTGCACCTCTGCCCCAAAGCTCTCTTTCACCCAAGCAGAGCTTGCCCAAAGTGTTTGCGCTTCTAACATTGTGGCGGGCACACGGGGTGAGTCTGAGTCATAAGCATTACCAGCAAAGGCATCCTCTAACTTTAAGTTGTTTTTAATTCCATCAAGGCCTGCAGCAATAATGCCAGCAACTGCCAGGTATGGATTTACATCTCCACCTGGTACCCGGTTTTCAAGACGTAATGATTGACCATGTCCGACTAAGCGCAGCCCGCAGGTTCGGTTATCTCTGCCCCATCTAATTGCAGTTGGTGCAAAGCTTCCTGGCACATATCTCTTATATGAGTTGATATTTGGTGCAAATAAAAGTGTTAACTCCCGCAGGTGTTTAATTTGGCCAGCAATAAAGGCTCTACCCAGATCTGATAAGCCATGCTCGGAATCTTTCTCATCTGCCATCACCATCTCATCCTTTAGCCCTCTAAAGGATAGGTGAATATGAGATGAGTTACCCTCTTTAAGATTTGGCTTAGCCATAAAGGTCAAGGCATACCCAGTAGCCGCGGCAATCTCTTTGGCACCATTTTTATAAATCACATGGTTATCACAAGAGGTCAAGGCATCACTATATTTAAAGGCGATCTCATGTTGGCCAAA
>CAZMNB010000134.1:0-1359 GCA_964567545.1 uncultured Bifidobacterium sp.
GATTGAACTGCCTTCGCATTAGTTGGCGAAACTGCTCCAAACCGATTTGCACTTGGAGCAGCGATTCCGTTTCCCCCGAGTTTATGAAACTCCTCCAAGAGGGCGAGTGTCGTTACATGGTTTGGAACTCTTAAACCAACTGAATCTTGACCTCCAGTAATAAAGTCCTTTGCCAAGTTGTTCCGTTCTAAAATTAGAGTCATGGGTCCTGGCCAAAACTCCATTGCTAATTTCAATGCATAATCTGGAACATTAATCGCCCACTTTTTTAGGTAATCAAAAGATCCAATATGAACTATTACTGGGTGATCTTGCGGTCTTCCTTTAACTGAATAAATCCTTGCCACCGCTTCTTGGTTTTCGGCATCTGCAGCTAATCCGTAAACAGTCTCTGTTGGAATACCTACTAGCGCTCCGTCAATAAGCGCTTTTGCTGCGCCACTTATTACGCGCTGGCTTGGAGCGGTAATCGTGAACATGCTCGGAATTCTCTCATCAAAAGTTGCTATATCCTTAAGATTATTGCGGTTAAACTTACGATATGAGACTTAAAGCCAGAACATCTGCTCTTATTGGGCTATCAATTGGGGCCATAATTGCTAGCAGTTTAATTTCAAATCCTGCAAGCGCAGCGCCTCAATCTCGAACTATTACAGTTTCAGCCACGGGTTCTGTGAAAGTCTCACCAGATGCGGTTCGCGTAAACGCGACGGTCACTAAAGTTTCGACTTCAAATGCACTCGCGCTCTCCGAAGTCGGAAGTAGCGCAGCCGCAGTTCGTAAAGCGCTTTTAGCAAATGGTGTTGCCGCCAAGGATATAAAAACACAATCCTTAACGGTTTATCCAGAATATAACTACACCCAAGATAAGGGTTCGGTTTTAATTGGTTATCGCGGATCTCAAAGTTTTGAAATCGTAATTAAAAACGCGACCAACGCCGGTGCGGTAATCGATGCAATCGTCGCCGCAGGTGGTGACAATTTGCAGATAAACGGTGTGACTCCATTTGTGATTGATTCAACTAAAGCGTTAGCAAGTGCGCAAAGCGTTGCCGTGAAAAACGCAAAAGCTAAAGCACTTTCTTATGCCAAATTGCTTGGCGTTAAATTAGGAAAAGTGAATTATCTAATCGAGAACTCCGCGCCAATTTATTCCGGTCCAATGATGGCGATGAACAAGGAATCTGATGCGACGGTTGTCGATCTTGGCCAACAAGATGTAATGGTTTCGATAACAGTCTCTTGGAATCTCATCTGATTTGTATTAAAAAGTAAGGTTTTGTCCGCGTAAATAAATGCGGTTTTGAAGCAGAGCCTTTAACCATTACCCTTACCCTTCCACCAGTCCCCATCGTCTAG
>CAZMNB010000135.1:0-1348 GCA_964567545.1 uncultured Bifidobacterium sp.
GGTCGAAGTACAATTGGATGACCATAAGTTCTGCCATCTCCGGCCACGCCTACACTTCTTACATCTGCAAGTAATACAACTGGACATTGCCAAATCTCGCGATCTAGACCGGCTAAGTGTAATTCCTCGCGCGCAATGAAATCTGCGTCGCGCAATATTCCTAGTGAATTCTCAGTAACTTCACCGATGATCCGAATTCCTAAACCAGGACCAGGAAAAGGTTGGCGCCAAACAATCGCTTCTGGCACACCTAACTCCTCGCCAACTGCACGAACTTCATCTTTAAATAATGTTCGAAGTGGCTCGATTAGGGTGAACTGCAAATCATCTGGGAGTCCACCAACATTGTGATGGGATTTAATATTTGCAGTTCCTGAACCACCGCCAGATTCAACAACATCTGGATAAAGCGTGCCTTGCACTAAGAAATCAATCCCATCAGATATTGAAATTTCTCGAGCTGCGCTCTCGAAAACTCTAATAAATTCGCGACCGATAATTTTCCGCTTAGTTTCTGGGTCCGTAACACCTTTTAACGCAGCCATGAATTGTGCTTTTGCATCTACGACTTTTAGTTTTACTCCGGTTGCCGCAACAAAATCTTTTTCAACCTGTTCTGCTTCACCTTTACGAAGTAAGCCGTGGTCTACAAAAACGCAGGTTAATTGGGAGCCGATTGCTTTTTGCACGATTGCGGCCGCGACGGCTGAATCAACGCCACCTGAAAGTCCACAAATTGCTCGCTTATTTCCGACAAGTGTTTTAACTTTTGTAACTTCAATTTCTGCAATATTTTCCGAAGTCCAAGTAGTTTTACATCCAACAATATTTATCAACCAATTTTCCAATATACTTTGGCCGTTTTCCGAGTGTAGAACTTCTGGATGGAATTGCACCCCTGATAACAATCCAGTTTCGTTTTCAAAAGCGGCAATCGGTGTTTTTTCAGTTGAGCCAACTCCATTAAAACCAGTCGGAGCTGCCACAACGCTATCGCCGTGACTCATCCAAACGCTAAATGAGTTTGGTAGGTCGGCAAGAATTTTGGAATTAGGCTTTACTTCAAAATTGGTTCGACCAAATTCTGAATTACCAGTCTTATCAACAACGCCGCCGAGGGCTTGCGCCATTGCTTGAAACCCATAACAGATTCCGAAAATTGGGATACCAGCTTTGAAGAGTGCGCTATCAATTGTTGGCGCGCCAACTTCATATACAGAGGAAGGGCCACCAGAAAGAATTATTGCTTTGGGATTACGCGCGATGATTTCTGAGACCGCGGTATGCGATGGAATAATTTCACTGTAAACATCTGCTTGTCGAACTCTTCGCGCTATTAATTGGGCAT
>CAZMNB010000136.1:0-1297 GCA_964567545.1 uncultured Bifidobacterium sp.
CCATCTTCAATATTTCGCGCAGCGCCAAAGAATTTCTTTGGTGGATATAGCGCAGCTGAATCAACACCACCGGAAAGAATTCGACCTGATGCTGGAGCTGCGATGTTGTACGCACGGCCTAATCGAGTGATCGAATCGAGCAACACAACTACATCATGGCCAAGTTCAACTAAACGTTTTGCACGTTCAATTGCAAGCTCAGCAACTGTGGTGTGGTCGTCGGCTGGCCGATCAAAAGTTGAAGCGATTACTTCACCCTTAACAGATCGCTGCATGTCGGTAACTTCTTCAGGGCGTTCATCAACTAAAACCACCATCAAGTGACACTCGGGATTATTAGTTGTGATTGCGTTTGCAATTGATTGCAAAACCATAGTCTTACCAGCTTTAGGAGGTGAAACTATCAGGCCACGTTGGCCTTTACCGATTGGACAAATTAAATCGATAACGCGGGTAGTTAGAACGCCTGGTTCGGTTTCTAGACGTAACCGCTCTTGTGGATATAACGGCACTAATTTGGAGAATTCCACGCGATTCTTCGCGCTCTCTGGATCGTTTCCATTTACTGTTTCAATTTTAACTAACGCATTAAATTTTTCGCGGCGTTCGCCTTCTTGTGGTTGGCGAACCGATCCAGTAATTACATCGCCTTTTCGCAAACCATAACGGCGAACTTGTTGTAGTGAAACATAAACATCGTTTGGACCTGGTAAATACCCTCCGGTTCGTAAAAATGCATAACTTTCTAAAATATCTAGCAATCCGCCAACTGGAAGCAGCACATCGTCATCAGTGAGCACAATCTCACGCTCGTTGCGGCTACCTCGTCCACGGTCGCGATCATGGCGATCTCGACCACGGCCTCGATCTCGATTTCGATTATTCCAATCGCGCGCGCCATCTCTGGAACTAGTTGATCGATTATTGCTAAACGAGCGTTCGTTCACATCGCCAGTACGGTCGTTTGGATTTTGATCGTTTGAAATATCTTCGTCAGAATTCATAGAATTTTCATCCCGCTCATCCAAGTCATCATCTTGGTTATCTTGATTATCTGAATCGTTACTGTTGTTCTGTTGCTTATTTGCATTTCCTTTTTTCTTTTCGCGATTTGCATTCCGACTAGCTCGGCGAGCTTCGCGCTCTGCCTTAGCTGCTTCACGGTTTGCGGCTTGTAAATCGCCAATCGCTTGCACAAGTTCTGTCTTCGCCATCTTTGCTGCGCCATCGATGCCAAGGTTGCCGGCAACTTTCTTTAACTCTGGATTTTTGCTTTCTTTAAGACTTTTTTGAATAT
>CAZMNB010000137.1:0-1283 GCA_964567545.1 uncultured Bifidobacterium sp.
TGTACTTACCGCAATAACATTCCCAGTCACGAGTTGGTCCGAAGATCTTCTCATCGAAGAGACCATCTTTTTCTGGCTTGAGCGTGCGGTAGTTGATGGTCTCTGGCTTCTTAATTTCACCAAAGGACCACTCACGAATATTTTGCGCTGAGGCAAGACCGATTCTTAATTCATCGAAAAAGTTGACATCTAACATAGTTATTTATCTCCTCAAACTTCTTCAACAGAGCTTGGTTCAACTCGGGACAAGTTGATACCTAACTCTTCGGCGGTTCGGAATACTTCTTCGTCGGTATCACGGAGCGCAATGGCGACGCCTTCAGATGAAAGCACTTCGACATTGAGACATAGTGATTGCATTTCCTTAACAAGTACCTTGAATGATTCTGGGATACCTGGCTCTGGAATGTTTTCGCCCTTTACAATCGCTTCATAAACCTTTACGCGACCGAGCACGTCATCGGATTTAATTGTGAGCAATTCTTGCAAGGTGTAAGCAGCGCCATAAGCTTCCAGTGCCCAAACTTCCATTTCGCCAAAGCGCTGACCACCGAATTGTGCTTTTCCACCAAGTGGCTGTTGAGTGATCATGGAGTACGGACCAGTTGAACGTGCGTGAATCTTGTCGTCCACCAAGTGGTGAAGTTTCAAGATGTACATGTAACCAACTGTGATTGCTTCTTTATATGGTTGACCGGTACGGCCATCAAACAATTTTGCTTTCCCGTTTGGCCCAACCAGTTGAATTCCATCAGCATTTGGAAGGGTTGACCCAAGCAGTCCTTGAATTTCATCTTCGCGTGCGCCGTCGAATACTGGAGTTGCGATGTTGGTATTTGGCGCAGCTGATGCAGCACCAATGGTGTGCATGCGCTTCTGCCAATCTTCGTTATCGCCACTTACTTGCCAGCCACTCTTTGCAACCCAACCTAAATGAGTTTCAAGAACTTGACCGACGTTCATACGACCAGGAACACCAAGCGGGTTAAGTACTACATCTACTGGAGTTCCATCTGCAAGGAATGGCATATCTTCGACTGGCAAAATCTTGGAGATAACACCCTTGTTGCCGTGGCGGCCAGCAAGCTTGTCACCATCTTGAATTTTGCGCTTCTGTGCAATGTAAACCCGAACAACTTGGTTAACACCGGCCGGAAGATCATAACCATCGTCAAGATCTTGAAGTTTTACTCCAATTACTTTTCCACCTTCACCGTGTGGAACTTTAAGTGAGGTATCGCGAACTTCGCGAGCCTTCTCACCGAAAATTGCACGGAGCAAAC
>CAZMNB010000138.1:0-1201 GCA_964567545.1 uncultured Bifidobacterium sp.
TTCTGCTTCGTAGATCTCCGACATAGCCGAACATCTCTGAAAGCGGAACAAGTGCCTTTACGATGCGAGCACCGGAACGTTCGTCCATGGCCTGAATTTGGCCACGACGACTATTGAGATCGCCGATGACATCACCCATGAAATCTTCAGGGGTAACGACTTCAACCGACATCATTGGTTCGAGGAGAGCAGGACCAGCAAGTTTTGCTGCTTCCTTGAACGCCGCGATACCAGCAATCTTGAAAGCCAATTCCGATGAGTCAACATCGTGATATGCGCCGTCAAGAAGAGTTACTCGTACATCTGTAAGTGGGTAACCAGCAAGTGGCCCACTCTGCATTGCCTCTTGGCAACCATCATCTACTGATGGGATGTACTCACGTGGAATACGTCCACCCGTTACTTTATTTACGAATTCATATCCACCTTCAACTGCACCAACTGGAAGTGGCTCGAGTGCGATTTGAATCTTCGCAAATTGTCCAGAACCACCAGTCTGTTTCTTATGGGTGTAATCATGACGTGCCACTGGCTTACGAAGTGTTTCGCGATAAGCAACTTGTGGCTTACCAACGTTAGCTTCAACTTTAAATTCGCGACGCATCCGGTCAACCAGAATCTCCAAGTGAAGTTCACCCATTCCACCAATGATGGTCTGGTTGGTCTCTTCGTCAGTGCGAACATGGAAAGTTGGATCTTCTTCCGCAAGGCGTTGAATCGCAGTTCCAAGTTTTTCTTGGTCGCCCTTTGTCTTAGGTTCAATCGCAACGTGAATAACTGGAGCTGGGAAATCCATTGATTCTAGAATTACGGGCTTATCTGGATCGCAAAGTGTGTCGCCAGTAGTAGTTCCCTTTAGACCCATAACCGCGATGATGTCGCCCGCTTGAGCTGTCGGAATTTCTTCACGCTTAATCGCGTGCATTCGGTAAATCTTACCGATCCGCTCTTTACGGTCTTTGGTTGAGTTCAAAACTCCAGAACCTGCTTCCAATACACCGGAATAGATACGTACGAAAGTTAATTTTCCAAGGTGTGGATCACTCATGATTTTGAAAGCTAGACCAGAGAATGGTTCTTTTGGATCTGGTTGACGTTCAATTTCAACGCTCTTGTCACCCATTTTTGTACCGACGATTGATTTAACATCAAGCGGACTTGGCAGGTAACGAGTTACCGCATCTAGCATTGGTTGAACGCC
>CAZMNB010000139.1:0-1153 GCA_964567545.1 uncultured Bifidobacterium sp.
ATTATGGGCATTGGGATGGGGCCAGAAGAGCAGTGGATGAATACTTTCAGAATGAAAAAGATCTACTTATGGTTCCCATTGCTGGCGGTGGCGGCAGAATTATTTTACAAAAATAAGGACCTGAGTTTCCAGGCCCTTATTTTTAGCTTTTAAAGCTATCCCTAAGTTCGCAGACTGAGAATTAATCTCGCAAAGGGACACCCAAAGATAACAGAATTAATGAAAGAAATACATTTCTCCACAATTAAATTAAAACTACTTTCTGTAATCAAACTTCATCAAAAACAAAAAGCGCCTCCAAATAATTCTCACCAGTAATTCCTAAATTCGCCGCATCGGGTGGCGCAGTTTGCGGTTCCACACAAACGCCCTCTGGATCTTGATCATAAACAACTAAATATGGTGCATCGCTTTCAACCGAGATTCGCACCAAATCTTCCCAAACAATTGCTGGCGTGCCACGAATTTCCGTAAAACAATCGTCCCAAGGACCTTTTGATTGTTTTGTGATTTCACCGGTTGGAATTCCCTCTTTATCAAGTACAAACATTTTCTCCGCGGTAAATTCCACTTCGGCGCTGCCACCGCGATCTAATTCCCGCGGAAACCACGGATGAAATCCCATCCATGCTGGCATGTCACAATCACCCGGTTCGTATTCCAAACTCCAGCGCACTGCGTTATCTAAAATTTCTATTTTCTGTTCAACTGTCGCGCCAAGATAAGGTGCCGGCAATTCCAACAACGCGCGTCCTTCACCAATTTCGCGCCAACTTCCGGTTGTTCCGAAACCATGAATTGCATGTGGTGCCATAAAGGCAGTTGGTAGTTGATGAACTTTTCCGCGTGGATCGGTAATTAAGCCATCGCGAATTCGGCCAGCCCACGGCGCCATTGCATACCAACCCCAAGTAAGAATTCCGCCTCGAAATGGCACCACAAAATCCAGCTCACGCCACCGGAGCGATGTAATTCGCGCGCCTTGATCCATATCAATCGCGATTGATATCTCACCGCCATCAAGGGTGTGCAACATAATTAACTCTCAATTTCGCTAATGGTTGGGGGTTCCGCACCTTTACGAGTGCAGGTTATCGCAGCCGCCTTCGCCGCTCTATGTAATACATCTTTCAGTACGCCACCAGATAGCCCA
>CAZMNB010000140.1:0-1061 GCA_964567545.1 uncultured Bifidobacterium sp.
AATGTCGCCCGCACTTCCAGATTCACCGTGAAGAAGTTGTCCCTGATAGACAAGGCCTCCACCAATTCCAGTTCCAATTTTTATATAAACAATTGAATGCATTTCACGGCCAGCGCCTGCACGAGACTCTCCTAATGCCATCAGATTAACTTCATTATCAACCCAGACTGGAACTTTGTATTTTTTCTCTAAGTACTCACGGACAGGAAAGCGATCCCATCCAGGCATAATCGGTGGAGCAATCAACATTCCACTTGCATATTCAACAGGGCCTGGTAAACCTATGCCGATTCCCCATAATGTGCCATCAAGTTTGGAAATTGTCTTCTCTATTACTGCCTGAAGTGCTCCAAGTACCTTTTGAGGTCCTTCGCTAATGTCTAATTTGACATTTGATCTTGTTAAAATATTTCCGACTAAATCAACGATCCCAATAAGACCTCCTGTTGCTCCTAACTCAATGACTAAAACGTAACCGGCGTTTTGGTTGAAACGGATTTCGCGCGGGGCTCGCCCTCCAGTTGAATCCAAGAGTTTCCCTTGTGTTAGTAATTTATGTTTACGGAGAAGGTCCAACTTAATATCAACAGCACTTCGCGATAGATCGAGCGCTTCGGCAAGCTCTGAGCGCAAGAAGGCTTCCTTTTTTATGGCAAAAGCAATGATTCGAGAGAGCACGCGTGCATCGCGAAGGGTGATAGCTCTTGGCATGAGCCTAACTCTAGACCCTAACTTGGTACTTTTGACAATTATAACGAATCTTTATTTTTATTATGATTGACTTTTTCTTTTTATTTGCATAAGTTTGCCATAGAACGAAAGGATGAGTAATGGCTCAAGTGGCAGACCGACAAGTGCTTTTGCAAGCTAGCAATCTGACAAAAGCATTCCCTGGTGTCATGGCCCTGAGCGGAGTCAATTTCCAAGTTAAAGCTGGTGAAGTAAACGCACTCGTCGGTGAAAATGGTGCTGGAAAATCAACACTGATCAAAATCATTGCTGGGTTTTATACACCTGACTCGGGTCAGATAAAGATTAACGGTGAATTATTAAAGTTCACA